>CANQUD010000008.1 GCA_947626935.1 uncultured Clostridia bacterium
AAGATCACGGCAAACGTCTATGACGCCACCGTCACGCTCACAGCGGGGACAACATTCACCGTAGAGACGGAGAAGTACACGGAGATCGTGAAGTGTGCGGAAGATCTCATCGATCTCTTCCGAGACGGGAAAGTAAAGGCGGCAGTGAGCTATGAGAAAGACGCCCTTACGGTCAAGGGAGATGTCGATATCGACTTTTCCGACACGAAGGACGTGAAGGTGAAGGGAGACCTTCAGCTGTATTATAAGACCGCCTCTGTGGAAGCAGGCATTTACTACGGGCAAGACAAACTTCTTCTCAACATCGGCGGGATCAAAGTCAAGGCGACCGTATCGGATGCAATCGAACTTCTCAAGGGCGAACTGGGCGGAGGGATGACCTCGGAAGAGACAGATCTCCTCACGAAAGTATTGTCTCTTACCTTCGGGGAATATCTTGAATTCTCCGATCAAGACAACACGCTCTCTATTACCGTAAAGGGAACAGAGCTGTTGCATGAACTGGGGATCGAATTCGCCCTCGGGAAGGTGACGCTCGAAGCGAAGGACGGGAACTTGTCCGTCCATGCCCTCGATGCGGATATCACCCTCTCGAAGGGGAACCCTGTCACGGAAGAGAGCGGCAAGGACTATGCGGAGATCCTTCCCGCGGTGAAGGAAGTGATCGCTCTCGTCAAGACGGGACTTCTGAAAGGGGAAGTGAAGTTCGCAAAGGGAGACCTCAAAGTAGAAGGGACGATCCTTGTAGACTTCAGAGATACAAAGAACATTCAAGCGCAAGGGGATCTTACCCTTACCTACCACGATATCCCGAAGAAGGTTCGGATCGGCTTTGTCGGGAACACGCTCTATCTTGACTTGGACGGGATCAAGCTCTCTGCAAATGTGGAAGAGGCGATCGGGCTTGTGAAGTCCTTCCTCAAGACAGATGAAAAAGACAAAGAAGAGAACGATCTCATCGAATCGCTGCTCCGTCTCGATCTCGGCAAAGTCCTTACGGCGGAGAACACGGAAGGCGATACCCTCAAGCTTACTCTCAAGGGCACCCAATTGTTGCAGGCGCTGGGACTGGGCTTCGATCTCGGCGATGCGGTCATCGGGATCGCAGACGGCAAGATCACGGCAAACGTCTATGACGCCACCGTCACGCTCACAGCGGGGACAACATTCACCGTAGAGACGGAGAAGTATATTCCTGTCATGCCGTATGCAGCGGCGATCGCCGAACTCGTGCGCGGCGAAGCGTTGCGCGGAGAAGTCACCTTCCACGCCGGCGATCTCACCGTCACAGGCTCGGTCACGCTCAACCTCGGTACCTTCGCCGCACAGGCGGAACTGACCTTCCATTATCAGAAGATCGACAGAACGGTCGGCATTCTCTATGCGACGGAGATCGCGGAAGATACGGAAAACAAGACAGGTTTCATCTATCTGACGGTCGACGGACTCAAACTCAAGGTCAGTGTCTCCGATGGCATCGGGATCATCCGAAGCATGCTTCCCGACTCTGCGAAGAGCGACGGGGAAGCGACCGACCTCATCGGGAAGCTCCTTTCTCTTACCTTCGGCAATGTGATCATCCCCGAAGAAAAGGACAACACCTTGCAGCTGACCCTGTTCGGGAAGGATATTTTGAGCGCTCTCGGCGTCAATTTCGACCTCGGGAACGTGCTCCTCACGGTCGGGCGGGACGGAAAGATCTCCGTTTCCGCAGACGCGATCACGGAGAAAGCGTACAGCTTGCAGATCGGGCTTGAAGGCGGCAAGGCATTTGAAGTTTCGACGGAGAACTATTATGATCTGACTCCCGTCCTCAAGGAACTTCCCGCGCTCATGTCCGCAAAGGAGATCGCGGTGAAGGGGAGCATTTCCCTCGCTCTCGATTCGACGGAAATTTTGCTCGACGTCGAGGAAGGCGTTCTTTCGTGGATGGACGGACTGAAGGTCTACCTCGACACGACGCTCACCGTTCTCGGCACGCAGCACGATCTGAAGCTCCGCATCACCGACGGCGACATCTGGTTCGCATACGGCGTCTTGGGCGTGCATCTCTACTATACCGACTTCCCGCAGCTCGAGAGCGCTCTGATCGAAGTCTACGACCGTGTCCGCGGCATCGTACAGCAGGTGGTCGGCGAGGCAGAAAATCCGCTGCCCGCGATCGAACACCTCGGCGACCTGCTCGCTCTCCTGCAGGGAGCGGAGACGGCGGCAGAGGGGATCGGCGCCGTGGTCGGAAAGGCGCAGACCTTCGACTGGACGGAACTCGTGCAGGGACTCGCGATCGGCGCTTCCACCATGGAAAACGGCATCGCGGGCGTCACCTACAAGGGAATTTCCCTCGACATTCTGAACGAACTCGACGCGGAGGGACTCCTCGGGCTTGTCCTCGGCTATGAACAGGACGGTCTCAAGCTCGGCGCGACCCTGCATGCGAACGTTTTCGGGGGACAGATCCCCGAAATGCCGCCTGTCACCTATCTCGATGCGGACGATCTTTCCGATCTCATCGACTACATCGGCGCGGCGGTCGGACTCGTCACGGAGAAGAATCTCTCCATTCAGATCGACGGCAAAGTGACATCGACGGAAGAAAAGTACGCCGAATTCGACCATGTCAAGTACACGCTTTCGGGCATGCTCGAATATGCTTCGGACGGCTTCCCGATCTCCCTCGACGTGGACGGCAGAAGCCTTGTCGTGTCGCCCGAAGTCTCTCTCCATGTGTCCTTCTCCATGATCGCCTCGTCCGCGGAGGACAAGAGCCTCGAACTCGACATCATGGTCCTCGACGCCGTCGCAAAGAACGGAGCCGTGGAAGAGGACGACATCCTCGACTTCTACATCTCCGTCTCCACGGTGGGGAAGGACGGCGAGGGCTACCAGCCGCTCAGGCTGTACGCGCCCGCAAACGAGGTCATGACGCTCCTTTCGGGCATCTGCGTGATGCTCGATCTCGACCCCGCCATTCTCCACGACTTCCTGATCTCGAGGTGGCTTACCGCCGAGAACGTGGGGCAGCTCAAGGGGCTGGGCGACAGTCTCCGCCCGCTCCTCGGGAAACTTCTCGGTGTCGGCGACGGGACCGAAGAAGCCGCGGCGCTCCTTTCCGACGCTGCCGTTGACCGCGGCGGTCTCTTCACGGCGCTCAAACTTTCGCGTGCGACGGAAGAGGGCCTTGAAAACTCCTTCACCTTCTCCCTCAATTCCGACCTGCTCTACGGCAAGGAAGGCATGGACGGCGACATCTCCGTCACGATCAAAAAGACGAAGAATGCGGCGGGGCAGAGCGTGCTCTCTCTCCTCTCGCTGGAGAACATTTTCAACAAGTCAGGCTCCGAAAAGACGTCTGTCTCCGTCGCGATCGGGACGCCCGAGTCGATCGAACGCCCGACGCCCGACAAAGTCACGGGAACGGTCGAGGCGGGAAGCTACTTCAACGTACAGGAAGTCCATACGCTCATCCTCGCGCTCGCGAAGTCGGCGACCCACGGCGAAAACGAACAGGGCGAACTCATCACGGGCGAAGAGACTCCTCATCACTACGTGATCAATCGGAACTTCTACATCGACGGGTCGGCGAACCTCGATCTTCACCTCAGCATTTTCGGCAATGTCGTGCAGGTCAATATCAGGATCATCGCGATCTCCGTCAACCTCGACGAGGACGGCAGTGTCGGCATCAACGTCCGCTTGGAGTACGACGGACTGCACATGGGGCTTGCGGGTCTCCTCGGCGATTCCGACGTCATCAAGGGGAACAGCATCCTCGACGTCACGATCAAGGAGAGTCCGCGCAAGGGAGAGGGTCTCATGCTCTACATGAAGCGCACGCAGACCACCGAATTCGACGGAAGCAAGACCGTGCAGCTGCCCGTGCCCTATGTGCTCTACCGCGCCTTGCCGCTTTCCAACTTCATGAGCAACTATATGGAACATCTCTGCTTCATGTTCAACCTCAGCGAAGCGGTGATGAACAACATCATGGAGCTTGTCGGAAACAGCAGCAGCGGCGGAAGCGGCGAAACGGGCACCCAGCCCACCGATCTCGGTGCATGGCTGCAGAAGATCGTCTCGTCCTGTTCCTATGAAAAGAAGGGCGCGACGGACGCATGGACGCTCAACATGAACGCCGCGGGTCTCACGGGGAGCAGCTCCTTCAAGGAGATCAAGGTCGTTTTGACGACGGACGAGAAGGGGTACCTGCGCGACATCACGGCGAACCTCAACATCGCCGACATCGTACTCGTCTCCGCCGACCTCAAGTGGCGCAACCCGGGCGGCAAGATGGACGAGAATGTCACCGACAAGACGGAGGACATCGCCGAGACCCTCGAAGCGGCGATGAGCAGCAAGCTCGCGACGGCGCAGTGGGATACGGTCAACTACCTGCAGGGGCAGATCACGACGGTCAAGTACGTCTTGCGGGATAAGCTCTTGGGCACGCAGGATGTTGTGTTCGATCCCGAGACGGGCGAACCGTACGTGAGCCTGAACTACCCGCGCTTCAGCGAGGAAGAACTGAACGCATACCTCGGCTACACGCCGAAGTGGCAGGAGACCGAAGTCATTTCCTTCGGGTATACGGTCATGGGCGACTACCGTCCCAACGACTACATGCTCAAATTTGTCAGCGACAGGCAGATCAAGGAAGCGCTCGGTCTCGGCTACGAGGAGAGAGAAGAGGGCGGCAAGTGGATCTACACCAAGGCGTGGACGTACGATACGCCGATCGAACTTCCCTTCAGCAGGGAAAACGACATGTACATCGACTACTTCGAATGTCCCACGGGCGGCAAGCACACGAACAACGATCTTTCTCTCCACATCTATACCGACCCCGAGATCGAATTCAAGGCGCATTGGGAATACGTCGAGTACACGGTGGAATTCATGGCGGACGGCAAGGTGTACGGGACCGCAAAGGGTCACTGGAACGAACCCGTCACCGCACCCGAAGGGACTCCCGCAAAGGACGGCTATACCTTCGATCAGTGGTTGAATGTGCCCGAGAAATTCGTCGGGAACGAGAAGGCGGAAGCGCTCTTCACGCCCAACCACTACACCGTCACGATCGTCAGCGACTATAACATTGAAGGATTCGACTCTCATTTCGTCCCGACCGAAAAGATCGGAGAGCAATACGCGTGGACGCTCGACTTCGTCTATGACGAGCGGTATCCGCTGCCGACGGACGTCCGTCTCAACGATTTGGGCATGATGCTCAAGGGCTTCCGCATGGAAGGAGACGGAATGTACTTCGAGAGCCTTCCCAACGTACTCCAAGCGACGACGTTCACCGCCGTCTGGGAAGAGATCGGCTACGACATCGAGTTCATGTATGACGACAACACCCGCGCAGGTCTCCGCAACATGCACAAGGGGGAGACCCTTGACGAGGGCGACCTTCCCGCGATCGACGCGGAACATCAAAAGAAGGGCTACGTTGCATCGTGGGATATCGACGTCGAAACCTTCGAGGTCACGCAAGCACAGCAGATCAAGGTCAAGTACACGCCGATCACCTATATTATCTACGGACTCAGCCGCTTCAAGGTGGAAACGTTCGAGCAGGTGACCGAGGTCTTTGAGTCCGAGGGCATCACGGGGACGGAGTACTACGCAAAGCGCTTTGCCTACACCTACGGCGTGTATACGAACGGCAACAACTACGACCTGCATAAGGGCGTCAGCGACGATGTCTTCGGTTACGACTTCGACGGATGGTATACCGAACGCTTCGGCGGCGGCTCCTACGGCAAGGTGACCTACCTCAACGACGAGATCTTCGAGGAGCTTTTCGGGCTTGACAACATCGGCGACAACGTCGAAAAGGGACTGGACGGCAAGAATATCCTCTATGCGAACTGGATCGATAACTCCGTCGATGTTCACCTCTACAGCGACGTCGACTTCAAGGGCAGAACGGGCAGCGATGCGAGCGGATATTACAAGACCGTCAAGCTGATGGAAGGCGACTATAACGTCACAGAGATCACGCTCGAACCCATGGGCGAACAGAAACTTCATCAGCTCGGCTGGTGGTACGAGGGCGAAAGCGGCTGGCAGCTCATCACCGACGTCGCAAGCTTCCGCAACAACGATTCCCGCAAACAGGCGGCGGTCACCCTCTATGCGCTCTGGATCGAGGAGATCGAAGTGAAGATCGAGGAATTCTCCACAAGCAATATGATGGGCGGGTCGCAGTACAACATCGGCGGCACGGTCGCGGGCGGAAAGCCGTTCGGGAAGAAGAGCGGACAGATCTACGGCACGGACGAGGCGCCGAACGTCGAATGTCTCGTACAGGGCTTCTATGTCCTGTACAATACGGACGGGTCGAAGAGCGACTCTCCCGGCGGCAAGCAAGAGATTACGATCGAAAAGGATCCGAACAGCGATCTTCGCACATTCAGCAAGAACGGCATGAACAGCATGACCTTCCGTGATATGTTGGGTGCGCCCGGCGCGGACTTCGGCGGATTGCTTCTCCAGATGACCTTCAAAGCAGGAGAGCAGACCATCACCCTGTACGGCGGCAGCGTCGTGTCTTACAAGACCTATACGGTGCGCTACCTCAACGAAAGCCATGAACCTCTCTCCGCAGACGAATACACGGCGGAGAATGTCAGGATCGGCTATCACGGCAAACTCAACGTCTCAAGCGTCGACTATCAATACGATGCGATCAAGCTCAACAGCTTCGTCTATGTAAAAGATCTCTTCCCCGTGGAACCCGCCGTTCCCGAGAAAGAGGGGTACCGCGGAGAATGGTCCTCGAAGCCGACCGACGAGGTCACGGGCACGCTCGACATCGTTCCCGTCTACCATATCCTCTCTTACGAAGTCACCTTCGTCAGCGACGAGAAGGTCGGCGTCGACTGGATCGAGGACAGTAGCTTTGACGGCAAGTACGTCTACAGAGTATCCATGGAGTACGGCGCGACGGTCACCTTCTGGGCGAACGACGCACAGCTCGGCGAGACGTTCACGGTCAAGGCGAATGCGGAGAACGTGGTCTATCTGCCCGACAGGGATACCGTTACCGCGGCAGTCGGAGGCAGGTGGCTGTGGAAGGCGGAGATCGGCGGGACGGATGCTTCGTTCACTGCCGTTGCCGACCGCGACCTCGTCACCTATAAGAGCGACATCATATTCAACTACGGCGACAGAGAGACGTCCGCGTTCACGGCGCAGTTCGATGCGGAGAGCGATCCCGAAGGGTACACGCTCATCACGCCGACGAGAGAGGGCTACACCTTCCTCGGCTGGTTCGAGAACACGGAGAGCGGCTGGGTCCATGTCACTTCCTACATGCCGACAACGGAAGGGGAGCGGCTCAATAAGACCGTCGAGGCGCTCTGGGTCAGAGATTTCACGGTCGAGATCACCAATGTGAAACGCTCGGGCTTCATCGTGTACAACTATAATATCACGGCGGCTGTCAGATTCGAGGGAGACCTTCTCGTCGGGAAGCCCGCTTCGGCGGTCAACGTCAAGACGTCCTATCGTTTCTATGCAAACAACGATACGAACTTCACGGCGGACAACAATGCTTCCTTCGAGCCGAACGAATTGACGAAGGAGCAATCGTGTCAGTTCTCCAATCGCTCCAAGAAGAGCAATGCGCATGCGGTGGTCTACTTCACCTTCACGCTCGGCGACTGGAGTTCGCAGATGGAAGAAGTCCATGCGACCAAACCGTTCTGACACTTTGACACATGAAAAAAGGACGCGTCTGCGTCCTTTTTTCATGCAATAAGTCGTCGTTTTCAGTTCTGTTCGAAGATGTCCTCTTCCTCGCGGAGGGGATAGGAAGTGAGCGTATCTCCGTCAAGATTAGTCTTGTGCATGTCGATCTTGTTGATGCGGCGGTTCCCGTACGTCGTATAGTAGTAGATCCCCCTGTCCGCATTGCAGCAGGACGTGTAGATCGTAATTTCGTCGCCGCCCTTCAGCCGCACACAGCCGCGCTGCTGTTCCACCGACCCCAAAATATGGAAGAACTGCCCGACGGCTTCCGTCTCCCCGCTGCCGCAGCGGGAGTGTTCCTTCGTGAAAGCCGCCTTGACGAAACGGGAAGGGGACGAGAGATCCCCGGGGAGTCCCATTGCGCCCATTCCGCGGCTGAATGCCTGCATGGGGTACGAAAATCTGTTTTCGGGCGGGTCGGGCGAGAGGGACATGAAGGTCGCAAGATAGGTCATCATGCAGTCGAACGGCGGTTCGTTCGTCATCACGCCGACGGGATCGTCGTAGATCTTGAGTCCGTCCGCCGTCGGTTCGACGACGATCGCGCCGTCCCTTCCCGCGATCATCCAGTGGAGCGGGGAGAGGGGGAGCCGTTCGCTGAAGGGGATCGCCGCAAGGTGCATTCCTTTGAGCTTTTCCTTGGCGTCTTTGACGCTTTCACAGGTCCCCAAAATGTAGGGAATGAACTCAAACGGCGACACATTCTCGCGGTTTTCGGCGGGCGGAAAGTACTTCGCGCTGACGGGGAAGTTGAGTCCCGCCATGCCGAGACCCTTCTCATTGACCGCCTCATAGAAGAGAGGATAGCCTTCCTGCACATACGCCATGCCGATGAGGGCATGATGATGTTTCAGCGCGGGGAGCATGCGGAAGGGGAGCGGGAAGTTGCGGGGAACGACCGTCACCGTCTCATGATAAGAGAATTCGAGGTCGAACGTCCTGCCGAAGTAAAAGTCGTCCTTCAGAAAGGAGAGAGCCGTGCACATGGTTTCACCTCTTTGCTTTTTGAGTATTGTACCACACTTTGCGGAAAAATACAAGGGCAAATGGAAATTTTTCCGACCCCATATCAAAAAACGGCTCCCGCGGGAGCCGTTTTTGAGCGTTTTGCCTATTTGTCGAAGTGGACGATCGCCGCAAAGTCCTGCGGTTTCAGGGAAGCGCCGCCGATGAGTCCGCCGTCGATCTCGGGCTGCGCCATGAGTTCCTTCGCGTTGCCCGCGTTCATCGAGCCACCGTACTGGATGCGCATTCTGCCCGCATTGCTGTGCGGATACAGCTTCTTCACGCGCTTTCTGATGTACGCGATCGCGTCGTTCGCCTGCTGCGCCGTCGCCGTCTTGCCCGTGCCGATCGCCCAGATCGGTTCATAGGCGATGACGAGTTTGGAGAAGTCGCCGACGCCTTGGAAGCCTTCCTTGAGCTGTCTGTCGAGCACCTTTTCGGTCAAGCCGTTCTCGCGTTCCTCGAGGGATTCGCCGATGCAGACGATGGGGGTAAGCCCCGCCGCGAGCGCCGCAAGGGTACGCTTGTTGACGGTCTCATCCGTCTCGCCGAAGTACTGTCTGCGTTCGCTGTGCCCGATGATGACGTACTTCACGCCGTATTCGAGGAGCATCTTTGCGGAGATTTCGCCCGTATATGCGCCTTTTTCGGCGAAGTGGACGTTCTGCGCACCGAGTTTGATCCTGGAGCCGTGGAGCGCCTTTTTGACGGCGGGAATGTCGATGGCGGGAACGCACACGACGACCTCGCACTTTGCATCCGCGACGAGGGGCTTGAGCGCCTTGACGAGCGCGACGCCTTCCTCGGCGGTGTTGTTCATTTTCCAGTTCCCTGCAATGATGGGTTTTCTCATAGTGTTTTCTCCTTTTTGTCAGAATGGGTGTTGTTTTTTATACTTTTGCACGTGGCGACCGCCCTCGCTGCCCCTTATAGGGGAAGTGGCGAACGCAGTGAGCCAAAGGGGTTAAACCCCTCTGTCACTTCGCTTTGCTCGTGACATCTCCCCTAAACCACCCCGCAAAAATACGTTGTCTTTTTGCGGGGACCCCGAGGGGCAGCGAGGGAATGCGAAATGGTTTTATCCCCCCATTCGTCACGGCTACGCCGTGCCACCTTCCCCCCGCTGGGGGTCAGGTATGAGCAGAGCCTACCCCTTCGGGGGGGGAGGCTCCCGCGTAGCGGGTGGTGGGGGGGAACATTCAAAATCCCTGCGCGTGGCGGGGTCCCCCCGCCTAAGCCCAAGGCATCCAAAAAATATTGCGAAGCAAGATTTTTTGGAAAAGGAGCGACCTGCGTTTCAGGCGACGGCTTTGCGTTTATGCAAAGCCGCGCAAACTGCGCAGTGTCGCGACGCGGTACCCAACTGGAACCTTAATGTCCCTGCATATAACGTATTCGGAGTGACCTAATTGATGCACAACGTTACATCGCTCGCGCGTATTTTGTTTTGAGATTTCTCGCTGCGCTCGAAATGACGTAGAGGGGCAAATTGACGCAAAAGCATCAAAACAAAAGCGCGCGAAACTAATTCTTCTCATTCAAGCAAGCGATCCCGGGAAGGACCTTGCCCTCAAAGAGTTCGAGTGAAGCGCCGCCGCCCGTCGAGATGTGCGTGATCTTGTCCGCATAGCCGAGCTGGGTGCAGGCAGCCGCCGAGTCGCCGCCGCCGACGATCGTGGTCGCGCCCTTCGCATCCGCAAGCGCCTGCGCAACGGCATTCGTGCCCGCCGCGAGGATGGGATTCTCGAACACGCCCATGGGACCGTTCCAGATGACCGTCTTTGCACTCTTGACCTTCTCCGCAAAGAGCTTTCTCGTCTCTTCGCCGATGTCGAGTCCCATCTTGTCCGCGGGGATCGCGTGGGAAGAGACGGTCTCGACGGTGATGGGGGCGTCGATGGGATCGGGGAAGGCAGCCGTCACGACGGTGTCGACGGGGAGAAGGAGTTCCTTTCCTTCCGCCTTTGCCTTTTCGATCATTTCCTTGCAGTAGCCGAGCTTTTCGTCGTCGACGAGGGAAGTCCCGACCTCATAGCCCTGTGCCTTGAGGAAGGTGTAAGCCATGCCGCCGCCGATGATGAGGGTGTCGCATTTCTCGAGAAGGTTGGAGATGACGCCGAGCTTGTCTGCGACCTTTGCGCCGCCGAGGATGGCGACGAAGGGGTGGACGGGGTGTTCGAGAGAGTCCGCCATGACGGAGAGTTCCTTCTCGATGAGGAAGCCGCAGACGGCGGTCTTGACGAGACCGTATTCGACGATCGCCGCCGTCGAAGCGTGCGAGCGGTGCGCCGTGCCGAATGCGTCATTCACATAGATGTCCGCGTATTTTGCGAGTTTCTTGCAGAATTCAAGGTCCTTCTTCTCCTCTTCCCAGTGGAAACGGAGATTTTCGAGGAGCACGGCTTCGCCTTCCTTGCAGGCGGCGACTTTTGCCTGTGCATCGGGACCGACGACGTCCTTTGCGAAGGTCACTTTTCCGCCGAGCAGCTCGTTGAGACGGGCGGCGACGGGGGCGAGGGTGAGCTTTTTGGGTTCATCCTTGAGCGCCTTGTCGACGATCGCCTGCTTTGCGGCAGCCTGCTCCTCTGCGGGAAGGGCTTCGATCTTCGCCTTCTCCTTCTTGTTGAGCTTGACTTCGTCCGAGAAAATGGAATGCGGCTTGCCCATGTGGGAGCAGAGGGTCACCTTCGCGCCCGCGTCGAGCAAGTACTTGATGGTGGGGATCGCCCCGAGGATGCGGTTTTCGTCTGTGATCTTGCCGTCCTTCATCGGGACGTTGAAGTCGCAGCGGACAAGGACGTGCTTGCCCTTGAGATCTTTCAGATCCTTTACGGTCAGTTTGTTCATAGGAAAGCTCCTTTTCTAAAATTTTCCTCATAATGATAATTCTTTTTCGGCGTTTTGTCAATACCCTGAAGGGCATTCGGCAGCCAAAAAACTTGTCTTTTTTGCAAAAACGGGCAGTTTTTTCCTTGACAAAGGTTTGTATCTTTGGTAAAATTAGCTTTGCCTGTAATTCGGCGCTTCTTTTTGCATGTCGAATTATCACTTCGTTTCTCCGAAATCGCAGGATTTTGAAGATATTCCGAGAATCAAACAAGGAGGTAAAAAATGCCCACCATCAACCAGCTCATCAAGAAAGGCAGAGAAAGAGAGGCTTTCAAGTCGAAGAGCCCCATCCTCGACAGCTGCCCGCAGAAGCGCGGCGTATGCCTTTCCGTGACGACGACTTCCCCCAAGAAGCCCAACTCGGCGCTTCGGAAGATCGCAAGGGTGAGACTGACCAACAAGCAGGAAGGTACCGTGTACATTCCCGGTGAAGGTCACAATCTGCAGGAGCACAGCTCCGTTCTCATCCGCGGCGGAAGAGTCAAGGACCTGCCCGGCGTCAGATATCACATTATCCGCGGCGCTCTCGATACGGCAGGCGTTGCAAAGCGCAAGCAGTCCCGCAGCAAGTACGGCGCAAAGAGACCCAAATAACTCAAAGCGTCAGTTCTGCACGTTCTACGGATCTGTCCGCAGAACAGATCATCTCCTACTTATTCGGAATATCTCAAGAGGGACCCCGAGCAAAGTAGGCAGTATTCCCCGAAAAGACGGGGGAGAAGGTTCGCTACGTTACAATATATAATAATGTTTGCAACGCAAGCGATAGCTTAACGAACAGGGGAGACCCCGAGGCGGTGAAAAGCCGCTCCAAAATCCAAAAGGAGGACCAAACAATGCCCAGAAGAGGGAATGTTCCAAAGAGAGACGTCCTTCCCGATCCCATGTACGGGAGCAAGGTCGTCACCAAACTCATCAACCAGATCATGCTCGACGGCGAAAAGAGCGTCGCGCAGAAGATCGTCTATGATGCCTTTGCCACGATGAGCGAAAAACTCGGCAAAGACCCCATGGAAATTTTTAATCAGGCGCTTGCCAATGTCACGCCCCTCGTGGAAGTCAAGGCAAGGCGCGTCGGCGGTGCGAACTATCAAGTCCCCGTCGAGATCAGACCCGAACGCCGCCAGACGCTCGCGATCCGCTGGCTCGTCCAGAACACGAGAAAACGCTCCGAACGCGAGATGAGCAAGAAGCTCGCGGCAGAACTCATGGACGCCTACAATAACACGGGCGGATCCGTCAAAAAGAAGGAAGATACGCACAGGATGGCAGAGGCGAATAAGGCATTTGCGCACTTCCGCTTCTGATCGAGGTAGCTATGGCAAGAGAATACGACTTAAAACACACGAGAAATTTCGGGATCATGGCGCACATCGACGCCGGAAAGACCACGACGACAGAGCGTATTCTGTTCTACACGGGCAAGACGCACAAGATCGGCGAAGTCCACGAGGGCGCCGCGACCATGGACTGGATGGTGCAGGAGCAGGAGCGCGGCATCACGATCACATCCGCCGCGACGACCTGTATCTGGAAAGGGTATCGCTTCAACATCATCGATACCCCCGGGCACGTCGACTTCACCGTCGAAGTGGAGCGCTCTCTCCGCGTCCTCGACGGGACGATCGCCACCTTCTGCGCGAAGGGGGGCGTCGAGCCGCAGTCCGAGACCGTCTGGCGTCAGGCGGATACCTATAAGGTCCCGCGCATCGCGTATGTCAACAAAATGGACATCAACGGCGCCGACTTTTTCCGTGTCGAGACCATGATCAGGGAGCGCCTCGGCGCCAACCCCGTTCCCGTCGAACTTCCCATCGGGAAGGAAGCGAAATTCCGCGGCATCATCGACCTCATCCGCATGGAAGCGGAAGTCTATTATGACGACCTCGGCAAGGATTTCCGCAAGGAACCCATCCCCGCCGACATGATGGATCTCGCCAAGGAATACCGCTTCAAGCTCGTGGAAGAGGCGGCTTCCGCCAACGACGAGCTAATGGAGAAATACCTCGAGGAAGGGGACCTCTCCGTCGACGACATCATCGCGGGTCTCCGCGAGAGATGCCTCCGCCTCGAAGCCGTTCCCATGCTCTGCGGTTCGTCCTATAAGAACAAGGGCGTGCAGTTCCTGCTCGACGCGGTCATCCACTTCCTGCCCAGTCCCATCGACGTCGACCACGTCAAGGGCACCAACCCCGAGACGGGCGAAGAGGAAGAGCGCAGGACTTCGGACGAAGAACCGTTCGCGGGACTTGCATTCAAGATCGCGACCGACCCGTTCGTCGGCTCCCTCGCATATTTCCGCTGCTATTCGGGCGTGCTCGAAGCGGGCAGCTACGTGTACAATTCCACCAAGGACAAGAAGGAACGCGTCGGACGTCTCGTCCAGATGCACGCCAACGAGCGGAAGGACATCTCCGAGATCTATTCGGGGGACATCTGCGCGATCGTCGGTCTCAAGAACACGACGACGGGCGACACGCTCTGCGACGAGAAACATCCCATCGTCCTCGAGAAGATGGAATTCCCCGAACCCGTCATCCAGCTCTCCCTCGAACCCAAGACCAAGGCAGGGCAGGAGAAGATGACCCTCGCGCTCATCAAACTTGCCGAAGAGGACCCCACCTTCAAGACGTATACCGATAAGGAGACGGGGCAGACCATCATCGCAGGCATGGGAGAGTTGCACCTCGACATCATCGTTGACAGACTTCTCCGCGAATTCCACGTCGAAGCCAACGTCGGCGCTCCGCAGGTCGCTTACCGCGAGACCTTCCGTCAGGCGGTCGAAGCGGAGGGCATGTACAAGCGCCAGTCGGGCGGCAAAGGTCAGTACGGACACTGCAAGATCCGTCTCATTCCCGCAGAAGCGGGCGCAGGGTACTCCTTCGAGGACCTCACCGTCGGCGGCTCCATTCCCAAGGAATTCATTCCCGCCATCGACAAGGGCATTCAGGAAGCGGCGAAGAACGGCTTCCTCGCGGGCTACGAGGTCGTGGACTTCAAGGTCGAAGTGTTCGACGGAAGCTACCACGAGGTCGACTCCTCCGAAATGGCATTCAAGATCGCGGGATCGATGGCATTCAAGAACGGCATGGAGAAGGCAAAGCCCGTCCTGCTCGAACCCATCATGAAGGTGCAGATCATCACCCCCGAGGATTACTTCGGCGATCTCATGGGCAACGTCTCTTCCCGCCGCGGCGTCATCACCTCGACGGACGACAGGAACGGCGCCAAGATCATCGACTCGGAGATCCCGCTTTCCGAGATGTTCGGCTACGCGACGGAACTCCGTTCGCGCACGCAGGGCAGAGGTCAGTTCACCATGCAGTTCGACCATTATTCCGAAGTGCCCCGCTCCATTTCCGAGAAGATCATCCACGACAGAGCGTCGAAACCCAACGCTTGACGTCGAAAATGGCGTTTTCGGCACACCAAACGCATAAATTTTTGTAAAAATTTCCCTGAAACGATTGCAAAAATTTTCCGCATGGTTTATAATAATAGGCGATAAGCGAATCAGCTTAATATCAATCTAAATTTTCCGACGTTTGATAGATAGCTGCGCATCCCCCCAAAGAGGGGAGAAAGTTATCAAAAAATAAAAAAAATCAAGGAGTAATCAAAATGGCAAAAGCAAAGTTCGACAGAAGCAAGCCGCACGTCAACATCGGTACCATCGGACACGTTGACCACGGTAAGACCACCTTGACCGCAGCTATCACCATGGTTATGGCATGCAAAGGTCAGGCTCAGAAGATGCGCTACGACGAGATCGATAAGGCGCCCGAAGAGAAAGCCCGCGGTATCACGATCAACACCGCACACGTCGAGTATGAGACGGACAAGCGTCACTACGCGCACGTTGACTGCCCCGGCCACGCCGACTATGTCAAGAACATGATCACGGGCGCTGCCCAGATGGACGGCGCGATCCTCGTCGTCGCTGCGACCGACGGTCCCATGCCCCAGACCCGTGAGCACATCCTGCTCGCCCGTCAGGTCGGCGTTCCCTACATCATCGTCTTCCTCAACAAGACCGATCAGATGGATGACCCAGAACTTCTCGACCTCGTCGAGATGGAGATCCGCGAACTGCTCTCGAGCTACGACTTCCCCGGCGACGATATCCCGATCATCAAGGGTTCCGCGCTCAAAGCGCTCGAAAAGGCGACCAGCGGCTGCTCCGACGCAGAGATCCTCGCTGCTCCCGAATGCCAGTGCGTTCTCGAGCTGATGGATGCAGTCGACAGCTACATTCCCACCCCTCAACGTGACGACCAGAAGCCTTTCCTTCTTCCCGTCGAGGACGTGTTCACCATCTCGGGCCGCGGCACCGTCGCTACGGGCCGTGTCGAGAGAGGCGTTGCGCATGTCGGCGACCCCGCCGAGATCGTCGGTCTCATCGAGAAACCCCGCACGACCGTCATCACCGGTCTCGAAATGTTCCACAAACAGCTCGACGAAGCAATGGCGGGCGATAACGTCGGTGCGCTTCTCCGCGGCATCAACCGTACGGACGTCGAGAAAGGGCAAGTCATCGCGAAGCCCGGCACCGTTCCCACGGCGACCAAGTTCGAGGCGCAGGTCTACGTCCTGACCAAGGACGAAGGTGGCCGTCACACGGCATTCTTCAACCACTACCGTCCCCAGTTCTTCATCAGAACGACGGACGTCACGGGTTCCATCGAACTTCCCGCAGGCGTTGAAATGGTCATGCCCGGCGACCACGTCACCATGACGGTCGAGCTCATCAAGCCCGTCGCGATCGAAGAAGGTCTCCGTTTCGCGATCCGTGAGGGCGGCAGAACGGTCGGTTCCGGCGCTGTGTCGAAGATCCTCAAGTAATCAAACCAACAACAAAAAACACGGCTCGTCCGTGTTTTTTGTTGTCCTTTTTTTCGGAGAGGGCAAAAGCGCACGGCGCGGGCGGCAAAAATCGGCAAAATACTTGACAGTCCGACAAAACGGCATTAAAATATTGTTGCATGATGGAACAGGACAGGACGGACAACAGACTGCTCGAACCGCTCGAGGCATATAAGAGGTTCTACCGCGCGGAATTCGAGAAGAATGCCTCCGACTTTTTCGACAAGCTCGTCGAACGGTCGGGCATTTCGCTCGAAGAGAACCGCAGGACCGTCGCCGCCTACGATGCGAAGATGAGGCAGGTCAACGACCTTGAACGCCGCCTTTCCAAAAACCGCACCGCAAGGGGCTTTCTCATCGCGCTCATCGTCCTCGGGGGGATCGCCCTTCTCTTCGCCGTCGCCGTGCTCGTCTACGGGAACTATCTCACGGGCGGGATCGCTCTCCCTCTCGGCGGGGCAGCCGTCGCAGTCGGCTTTGGCGTCATCTTCGGAAAGATCAACCCCTTGCTCAAGCGCATGGGAGAGGAGAAGGCAAAGCGGCAGGCGGAAGCCGAAAAGCTCCAAGCCGAGGCGTGGGAGCAGATGAAGCCGCTCAACGACCTCTTCGACGACAGCGCCACGAAACAGCTCATCGAACAGACCGTCCCGCCCATTCAACTTGACGACAATTTCAACATGCGCAGATATGAATATCTGCATACGAAGTACGGATTCGGCGAACCCGACGACCCCGAACGCTCCACGGTCGGCATTCTGACGGGAGAGATCGCGGGCAACCCGTTCGTCGTCGACCGTGAACTCGTCCACAGAATGGGCATGTGTACCTACACGGGGACCCTTCTCATCACATGGACGACGACTTCCACCGATTCGGAAGGGCATACCCACATCGAGCACCACTCCGAGACCCTCGTCGCGACCATCGACCGTCCCAAACCCTATTACAGCACCGAGACCCGTCTCATCTACGGCAACGAGGCGGCGCCCGACCTGCATTTCAGCCGCGTTCCGTCCCATGCCGAACGGCTCAGCGAGAACGCCCGCGAGAAAAAAGTGCGGAAAGGGGTCAAAAAGATCCGCAAGCGGCAGGAGAGGGAGATGAAAGACGACGACCCGACGACCAATTTCACCGAGATGGGGAACGGGGAGTTCGACGTCCTCTTCGGGGCTTTGGACAGGGACAACGAGGTCCAGTTCCGTCTCCTCTACACGCCGCTCGCGCAGAAGAACATCCTCGCCCTTCTGACGGACACGGCAGGCTTCGGCGACGACTTCAGGATGCGGAAGGACGGCTGTCTCAACTTCATCTCTTCCGAGCATTCGGCGTCATGGGACCTCGAAGCGGGCTACAAGCGGTACCGCTCGTACAGCGCCGACCTCTCAAAGGAGATCTTTCTTGCCTTCAACGGCAGCTATTTCAAGAATCTCTACTTCGACCTCGCGCCGCTGCTCTCCGTTCCGCTCTACCAGCAGCACAAGCCGCAGGAGTATTTCTATCCGGAAAAGTACCCCCGCAACTTCACCGCGCACGAGAGCGAATATCTCGCCAACAGAGTGGGGCAGGAAGCCTTCTGCCATCCCGAAACGAACACGCCGACGATCTTAAAGACAAAGTTCCTCAAGGAAGAGGGGAAAAGCGACCGCATCGGCGTCACGGCGTACTCCTATCGGACGGAACAGCGGGTCGAATATGTGCCCGAATTCGGCGGCGACGGATGCTATCACGATGTTCCCGTCTACTGGACGGAGTACATTCCCGTCGTGAACAGGGGATCGGCGGCGCTCAAGGAATTCGGACTGTCCGAGAAGGCGTTCGACGACGGCGCCGAGGGGAACAAATTGCGGGCGGCGCTCGCCAAATGCGGCGCGATCTCCTTCGGCTACGGGCACGGCATCCTATGTTGTAAAGTTTCGGACGAAGAGACGCCCTTCGACGGCGCCTTCCCCGATCTCAAAGAATAAAAAACGGAGGTAACAAATATGGCAAACGAACTCGACGAATTGACGGGACCCACGATGGAAGAGGGCAGAGACGTCAACGTCATCGCAAAACAGCTCGAAGTGAAGGTGGGCGGCGGCTCCAAATTCTTCGACATCATGTGGTGGTTCCTTCCCCCCGTCATCGGCGGCATCATCTGGACGGTCATGAAGATCCGTGCGAAGAACCACTTCCAGCAGCTCCAGCAGAAGATCCAGCACGACGCTTCGCAGATCGACAACTATCTCGAACAGCGGGTGCAGATCCTCACGAACTGCGCAAAGCTCCTCGACAAGGCGATCGACCTCGACAAGGATACCTTTACGAAGATCGCGATGTACCGCTCGGGCAAGGGCGCGGAAGGGGATGCGCTCCGCAACGAGTACGCGGCGCAGATCGAGAGCCTCGGCAGAAGCGTCAACATCGCTTTCGAGAACTATCCCGACCTCAAGGCGCATCGGGAACTTGCGGACGCCATGCAGCAGAACGCCTATCTTCAGAAGGAGATCACAGCCGCCCGCGAGGTCTACAACGACACCGTCAACGTCTGGAACAGGGACGTTTTCGTCTGGCCGACCAAGCAGATCGTCGCCGCGAAGGAAGGATACACGACCCGTATCCCGTTCATCGCCGACAAGGAGACCAAGGAAGCCGCCCGCGGCGTGTTCTTTTGACCGATGAAACACACGATCCTCTTCGATTTGGACGGCACCCTTCTGCCGATGGACCAAGACTTCTTCACAGAGAGCTACTTCAAACTTCTCTGTAAAAAGCTCGCCCCTTACGGGTATGACGGAAAAGAACTCATCGCCGCGATCTGGAAGGGCACGGCGGCGATGGTGAAAAACGACGGAAAGGTCACAAACGAGCGGGCGTTCTGGGACACCTTCGCCGCGCTCATGGGGGAAAGGGTCCGCGCCGACATTCCGCTCTTCGACGACTTTTACAGAAACGACTTCAACGCTGCCCGCACCTCTTGCGGCTTTGCGGGGGAAGCGGGGGAGATCGTCTCGTCCCTCAAGGAGAGGGGAAAGACGCTCATTCTCGCGTCCAACCCCATTTTTCCGCTCGTCGCGCATCAGAACCGCCTGCGCTGGGCGGGCGTCGACCCCGAAAGTTTCTCCTACATCACGAGCTACGAAAATTCAAGCTACTGCAAGCCCAACCCCGCCTACTATCGGGAGATCGCCGAGAAATGCTCCCTCGACCCCGAGGATTGCCTCATGATCGGCAACGACGTCCGCGAGGACACGGCGGCGAGGGAGATCGGCATGGACGTGTTCCTTCTGACGCCCTGCCTTATCGACCGCGAAGGTCTCGGCTTCGGGGACTGCCCGCACGGCGATTACGCCGACCTCAAAAAATTTCTTCAGTCTCTATGAAAAAAACGACGGCACCCGCCGTCGTTTTTCTGTAGATCGTCACCAGACGAAGTTCGCCCTCGCCGCCTCGCCGTTGTCGACGAGAAGGTCCTGCGCCGTCATCGATCGGTTGACGACGGCAAGAAAGTACACCCATTCTGCAATTTCTTCGGGAGACGCCCACTTTTTGAGGGGCGTCTCGTCCATGATCTCCGCCCAGAGACGGGGATCGTTCATCACGCGGGCGTTAAGTTCGGTCGTCACGCCCCCGGGGGAGAGGCTGTTGCACGTCCCGCCCCAAGAAGCGGCGCGGAGCGCGACATTCTTCATATACGCGACCAAACCGCCCTTACTTGCAGCATAAGCGGGGAATTCCGCCCCCGTCCGAGCGCTCGCCGACGCAACAAACACGATGCTTTTCGGCTTTGCGGGAAGGTAAAATTCGGTGACGCGCATCGACCCCTTGAGGTTGACTTCGATGTCTCTGCCGCTGTCCTGCACGCCCGCATTGTTGATGAGAACGTCGGGCAGTAAGGTCGGAAGGGCCCCCTCGAGAATGTCCGCCGTCACATGGGTGTATCCCTCATTTTTGATAGATGGGGGTAGAATATCGATGCCGAGGACGGTGTGTCCGCGCTCCAAAAAGAGTTCCGCGGCCGCCTTCCCGATGCCCTTACTCGACCCCGTGATCAGAATTTTCATACAGTTGTTCCTTTTTGGAGAGAAAATCGAGATATTGTTCGCCGACGCCGTCCCGTTTCCACCGTCTGCAGATCCTGTAGCCGAGCGGGGAGAACGCCGCCTCGCACAAAAGTTCCGCCACCATGCCCGTCAAGGCGCAGGTCACGCATTGCAGAGGGGACCAGCCGAAGAAGAAAAAACTCACGATGAAGGCGAAGATGAGGTTGTCCGCAAATTGCCCGACCGCCGTCGAGACATATGACCTGCACGCATAGGCGAGAAAGCCGTCGGGATGCTTTTTGAAGATCTTGCCGATGCCCCAATTCGAGAAGTTATTGATCGCCGCCGAGGCGAGAAATGCGACCGAACTCCCGAGGAGAACGTACCACGTCCCGCCGAAAGTGGAATCGAGCGCATCGTTGATGACGGGTTCTTCACCGAAGTCATAAAACGCACCCCATGTCCCAGGAATGAGGGAAGAGAGGAAGAGCAAGAGGCACAAAAACAGGTTGACGAGGGCGGCAATGACGGAGAGCGTCGTCGCGGCTTTCGGACCGAAATGTTTCGTGAGGACGTCCATACATAAAAAAGACGCCCACGAGACCGTAATGCCGCAATCGAGCGCAAGCCATTCGAGGGGAATGTCGAGACTCTTGTTGGCGAGCAGGTTCATCGCAAAGACGCTCAAGAGGAAGAGCGCGAAGGTGAACGGCGGCACGGAGGAGAGGAGCAGTTTTGTTTCCTGAAGGAAATTTTTGAGTTGTTGCTTCATGACGAAGCCTCCTTGTTTTTTTTGGATGGTTTTGCAAGGGAAACATCCATGTTTCTCTATTATAGCGCATCTTTTCCCGCCTGTAAAGCATTTTCACCGAACTTCTTTCGAGCAAACCCCAGACCTTACCCCTTTTGGGGGGAAGGTGGCACGGCGCAGCCGTGACGAATGGGGGAGAACGTAAACCCTCTCCATGGGAGAGGGATGTCGCACCGCGACAGGGTGTGGGTCACCGTATTCACGTCATCCCGCCCCGCGCGAATTCTTATTGCTCCAAGCGCGGCACGAGCGCATAGCGCGAAGTAACGAATGTGAGGGATCTCATGCTTGAGATTTCTCGGGCTTCGCCCTCGAAATGACGTAGTGGGGCATTATCCCCCCCACCACCGCCTACGGCGGAGCCTCCCCCCCGAAGGGGTAGGCTTTACCCAGACCTTACCCCTTTTGGGGGGAAGGTGGCACGGCGTAGCCGTGACGAATGGGGGGGAACGTAAACCCTCTCCGTGGGAGGGTGGAGCGGCGCAATTCTGCTCAACAGCCCAGTGGGCTGTGAGCTGCGCCGCGACAGGAGCGCTGGCAGGCGCGACGGGCTTTGCGGCGGTCCCTGCCGCCCAAAGGTAGGGGAGTGGGTCACCGCAGCTCTCTTGCCCACCCCTTGAGGGAAGAATTTTGCATTCTGCCAAAGATTGATAATCTTTGGCGCAAAATTCTTATAGCATTTGCCCATATGCGTGGGCAAATGCCGACCAAACGCGGGTTTCTACCCGCGTGCGAGGGTGCCCCGCAGGGGCGGAAGGGGTGTCATTCCGAATCGGAACACCCCCTCAGCCTCGGCAAGGGCAGCCTCGGCAGCTCCCCCTCAAGGGGGCGCCAAGGGAGCCCCCCGAGGGGGCAACCGTCGCCTTCCTTCCCCCCAAAAAAGTTTCTAAAAAATTTTGTCATTTTTTTCGTAATAGTATTGACATTACATTTCAAATCATGTAAAATTACCTTGATTGAATATCGCCCGTTTGCTGTGGGGGAAACGGCTGCGGGCAAAGGAGAAATTATGAGGAATCAATCAACGCTCAAGAAGCTCTCGCTTGTCCTTCTGTCGGCGCTTCTCTGCACGTTCCTTGCCCTGACCTGCATCGCTTGGGGCAACAGCGTGAAGTCATCCGCCGCGGAACCCGACGTGCACGAGCACACATACGACGGCGACGTCTACGTTCTCTACGCGCCGAAGTGCGTCGTGGCAGGATTGGGCATGCAGTACTGCTCCGAAGAGGGCTGCCGCAACTCGATCATCGTCTCCATTCCCGCAGACGGCTACACGCACGAAGTCGGCGCGGACGGACATTGCATCCATTGCGGAAAGAAGCCTTCCGCTTCCTTCGTGGCAAAGGATGACGAGGGGGCAGATACCGGCGTTCCCGCCGAGATCGACCACTACGACGTCAAAAAGGCGGAAGGCGGCGACGAAACAAGGCTCGTCGTTCCCGAGACGTACAACGGCAAACCCGTCCACGTCGCAGAGAATGCTTTCAAGGATGACACGGCTCTGACCGAAGTCATCATCGAGGGCGCTCCCGAGATCGGCTCGAACGCATTCGATGGCTGCACGAACCTCGAGAAACTCACCCTCGAAGAGGGCATCGAGAAGATCGGCGCGGAAGCCTTCAAGGGCTGCACGAACCTCGAGGAAGTCGAGCTTCCCGCAGGCGTCGAGTACATCGGCGCAGACGCCTTCGCGGAAACCGCCTACATCAAAGACGCAAAACTTGAGGACTACGTTCTCTACAACGGTCCTTCCAATGAGTACATTCTCAAAGTCACGGCAGAAGCTCTCGTTCCCAAGACGGCGGGCGCTTCCCTGTTCTCTCTGACCGACGAATTGGGCACCTTCACCGTTCCCGACGGGACGACGGTCATCGCCGAGAAGGCTTTCGCAGGGCTTGAGGGTCTCAAGAAGGTCAACCTTCCCGCAGAAGGTCTTGTCTCGATCGGCAAGAACGCGTTCGACGGCTGCACGGAGTTCAAGAGCATCCTTCTCCCCGCGGGGATCAAGGGGAGCATCGCAGGTCTCAACATCGCGATCAAGGTCTACTACAACGGCGCGATGCCCGCGAAGGACGTTGCTTGGGAATATGCCGACGAGCTCGAACTCGTTACCGTTTATTATAAGTCGGAGACCGAACCCGTCGTCGACGGTCACTTCTGGCACGATGTCGACGGCGTGATCACCGAATGGCCCCTTTTGACAGATCTTGTCCTTGAAGGCTATGCGGAGACGCTCTATGTCGGCACCGACTCCGACTTCACCACGGGCGAAAACTTCAAGGTCTACGCTGTCTATGATGGCGTAAAGAGCAAGGATCCGCTTGCGGCAGACAAGTATACCGTTGATTCTTCCGCTGTTAAGATGGATACGGAAGGCAACTACCCGGTCACCGTTACCTACCTCTTCAAAACAGCTACATACACCGTTCATGTCGAAGTCAAGACCTACACGGTCACGATCGTATACGACAACGGCACCCAAAACGGCTCCGCTACCGTCAGATCCGATGCTCCCGAGTACGCACTTCCCGCAGCGCCGACCAAGACGGGTTACACTTTCCTCGGCTGGCAAGTCGGCACCGATACCGAACTCAAAGCCGCGGGGACCAAGATCACCGTCAACGCGGACGTGACGATCACGGCGAAGTGGCAAGTCAAGACTCCCGCCGTCACCCTTGTTCTCGGCGAAGGCGGCACGGGCGCAACCCCCGAAGTCAGCGACCTCTCCGAGGACAACCAGTACACTGTCACCGTGAAGGGAACTCCCACCCGCACGGGCTACCGCTTCATGGGTTGGGACGTCAAGCTCAACGGCGAGGCGGCAGAACTGACCGAAGGCAAGCTCGTCCTCGACCTTGCCGACGAGATGAACGTGACGATCACGGCAAACTGGGCAAAGACCTACACCTTCACCCTCAACGGCGCAGAGAATGCGACCGTGACCTATGAACCCGCCGAACTTCACGCCGACTACATCACGGGCGAGAAGGTGAAGTTCAAGGTCGAGGCGAAGGCGGGCTATCTCCTCGTCTCCGTCAAGAACGGCGAGACCGCGCTTGAAGCGGGCGCAGACGGTTTCTACACCGTCGAATTCGCCGATGCCAACATCACCGTCACGGTGACGACGAGCTGCACCGTTTCCCGCGCATACAATGCACAGCTCAACGGCAACAATCTCTTTGTTGTGTTCGTTGAATCCACGTATACAAAGGAAGAACTCTCGAGCGGACTCAAGCTCCAGCTGAACGGCGAGACGAAAGAATTTGCGCCCACCACTGTGGAACAGCCCGAAGGGACCTTCTACAAGGTCGCCTACACGCTTACGGGCATTGAAGGCTCCGCAAGCGGCACGGCTTACACGTTGACCCTCAAAATGGGGACGCAGACCGTGAAATCCGAGAACATCGTAACAGAATCTAAATTCCTTCAAGCCAAGGACGGCAGCACGACCTACACGCTTTCCAAGACGGAAGCCGACACCGTGCTTACCGTTTCCGTCAGCGCGGAAAAGACGGTCGAGTTCAACGATCCCGATATTTACGGCGATGTGTTCCTTCACTTCTTTATCACGTTTACGGGCTTTGACGCAAGCAGCCTTACGACCGATACCGTGACCCTTCAGATCGGCACGCAATCCGTGAAAGCATCACAAGTGAACCTTATTGAGAGCGCGAAATATCAGTTGATATTCAACTTGAGTTCGATCACGACCGAAGTGGAGAAGGGTGCGCTTACCCTCAAGATCGCGGACGTCGGCGACTTCCCCGTGAAACCGGGTTTAGGCGCATGGACCAAGGAATTCTCGACAGCTACCTACAACTACAAGCTTGAGGGCGGCGAGACGGCGACCCTTACGATCACCCAGAAGGCGAGCGAGTACACCGTCACGGTCAATGAGACCGCAGTCGAAGGCAACAGCTACAAGCTCATGAACGACACGACGGAAGTTCACAGCGGCGAAACCGTTCCCGCTGCCGCAACCCTCAAATTGACCTTCACGTTTGCCCCGAACTACACGGCAAAGGTCAGTGTCGACGGTGCAACGCTCAACGGCTCGGGTACCGAGTACACCATTTCGAACATCACTGCCAATGTGACGATCACGATTACCTATGTCGACAGCTCCACTGTTCCCGCCAAGAAAGTGACGGCTTGCATGGACGCGGTCGCAGAAGGCAGTGGTTTCTACATCGTCGTCATGACGGAGAACATTTCCGCCGAGGAAAAGGATGACTTAAAGACGAACTTCCACCTGAAGATGGGTTCCAAGACAGTCTCTCCGATCACCGTGATTGCGACGGACATTGCTGGTAAATACAAGCTTGAGTTCAACCAAGTCGTCGATCTTGAGCTTGGCAAACATGCCATAACGGCGGAAGCCTACGGCGAAACGTTCAACGACTTGACTGCTACCGCTCAAAAGCTCGGAACGCTATTCCTGCTTCAAGGACGTAACTATACCTTGAGCGTGGAAGAGACGACTCTCTACATCACAGTCTCGGATCCTGCCGCAGCCGAAGAGAGCTATACGGTGAAGTTTGAAGCCGAGGGTGTCGACGGATATCCCACGCAAGAGACCGTCACGGGAAGCAACACGTTCGACCTCAGCACGAAAACTCCGAGCAAGACGGGTTACACCTTCCTGTATTGGTACTACAAGACGGCGGACGAAGAAGCAAGGCTTGACAACGGTTTCGCTCCGAAGGACTTTGTCACGAAAGACAACGACGGCAGCGACACCACGATCACCCTCTACGCGAGATTCGTTCAGCACAACTATCCGAGTGTGCCCGATGAGAACGGAAATCTTGTCTGCGAGGACTGCGGTGCGATTCTTCATTCCGGAAAAGCAACGAGCACAAAAGTAAAGGCTCCCGCAGCTACGACCAAGCTTGACGAAACAGGTATGTCCGTTTCCTTCTGGCTTGTCGAGGCGGGGAATGACTGGGATGCAGTCGGTGTTTGGACAAACTTCGGAAAGTTCAAGATCTCGCTTCCCAACATTCAGGCAAACAATCAGGGGACGGCTGTCGATAGCGACGAAACGATCGCTGCCCTTCGTACCAAGATCGGAAACGGAAATGCGCTCCCGAGTTCTGCAGGTGCCTCGATCCTCAACGGTGCAGAGTGGAACTCCATTTGCGCAAGCAAGAATATTTACGTGACGATCACAATCGGACCGCAAGCGATCAACTTCTACAAGAATGGTTTGCAGCTGTTCAGCTATCCTGCAACGATGGCTTTCCCCGCTACTGAAAATAACGGCACGATGGGGGATTTCATCAAGGCATTCCTGCTTTCCGCACAGAAGGAAGGCGTCACGGTCGCGACGCCCGAAACGGCTTACAACGGCTCCATTGAAGCCGAAGATGTATTCGTCAAATACGGGAAAGTCTATTCCGCAGAAGAAGCGAAAACGCTCTTCACGAATTACATGACGGAAAAGTGCGCATATCCCAAGCATATCCATGTGTATGAAAACGGCGTTTGCAAACTCTGCCATGCACCGCAGTCCGGGAAAGATGTCACGGAAGGCACGGCACAGACCACGACATGGACGAGCGAAACGGGTTGGAACAGCAAACGCTATGTCGAAGCGGGCTTTGCAAAGGGCGACAAAGTCGTTGTTTACGGCACGACGAGCAAGGGCGAAGTCAATGACGCTTGGTTCTCCGTTGTCGCAGAACTTGATACAGGAACCGCTGCGACTTCCTACACCATGCGTACCGACAATTACGGTTGGTACTTCGATGGGAAAGCAGTTGATAAGTATAATGTTGCAAAGATGAGCGAATTGATCCTTGCCGACGGAACGCTTGGCGTGGTCGGTGACTGGGCGCTCGTTAAAAACATCGTTGCGGGTTGCAACTGGCGTGTTGAGTTTGATTGGACGGGAGCAAAGCTCGTTGTCACAATGAACTTCACGGGAACGGCAGAGAACAGTGGCAAGAACGTGACATACGTACAGAAATACTTCTTCGAAGTCGACGCAGAAACCACGTTTGAGCTTCATGTCGGTACCGACTACGGCGATCCCGCCGCAGCAGAGGGTCCTGTCAACAACCCCGGTAGCGGCAGCATTGACCGCGTAGTCGATTCCAAGGCAGGTGCATAATCAATCGAAACACCAAAAAAAACACGGCAATGCCGTGTTTTTTTGTGCTCTTTTTGCCTCATTCTTACCCCCTCCGTGGGAGGGTGGAGCGGCGCAATTCTGCTCAACAGCCCAGTGGGCTGTGAGCTGCGCCGCGACATGAGGCGTGGCATCGCCGAAGGGCTTTGCGGCGGTCCCTGCCGCCCAAAGGTAGGGGCGTGGGTCACCGCAGCTCTCTTGCCCACCCCTTGAGGGGTGGGTGCCCCGCAGGGGCGGAAGGGGTGTCATCCCAAAACGTGACACCCCCTCAGCCTCGGCAAGGGCAGCCTCGGCAGCTCCCCCTCAAGGGGGCGCCAAGTTCCCCCCCATTCGTCACGGCTGCGCCGTGCCACCTTCCCCCCGTAGGGGGTAAGGTCAGAGCCTACCCCTTCGGGGGGGAGGCTCCCGCGTAGCGGGTGGTGGGGGGGACATCCCCTCAAACCCTTGTGTCGCGGGTGGCGAGGACTTCGCCCGTTTCACTGTCCAACAACATCGAGAGCGTCTCGCCGTCCCGATCCACGATCCCCACATAGTAATAATTCTTATCCCGCCGCAGCAGCCGCACGTGAAATTCCCCCAAAAACACGTCGTCCGTCATGCGCTCCACCCGCTCCTTTTCCGCCTCGATCGCCTTTTGCAGAGCGTCAAAGGGGGAGAGCGTCCTCTCATTCTTGACAGACGTCGCCGTCACCTCTCTCGACTCCTCTCCCCAGACGACGCGGATCGAGACGCTTCCCTCGGGGAACGCCGTGACGCTCTCCGAAAAGAAATAGTCCCCGTAGGCGTTGCGGAATGCCGCCTCTCCGCCCTGTTCGCCCGTCTCCGTCGCGAAATACACCTCATACGTCTCTTGCCTTACAGCAGGCACGAGAGAGACTTCCACGACGTCCGTTCTCGGGCACGCGATGCCGTCCGCGGCATAGGGGTACTCGCGGGAGACGCAGGCGAGGGTGATGCTGAACTCATCCGTCTCCGCCTTGAAGAGATCGGAGCGGAGTTCGGAGATGTGCGCGGTGTAATCATAGCCTTTCCCGCACCCGACGAGGGCGAAGGCGAGGGCTGCCGTCAACAAAACACAGAAAAACTTTCTTTTCATGCTCTATACCTATGAAAAAAGGGGAAAGTTCATGACTTTTTCTATCCATACAGTTGCAATTTTTCTGTATCTATGATAGAATAGATAAAATCAAAGTCAAACACGGAAAGGGACGGCATGAAGAAGCTTGTTTTGAAAACGGCATTGATCACGTTGGGGGCGGTCGTCGTCCTCGGTGCGCTTTTGCTCGTCATTCTCGGCTTTGCCGCGCCGAAGGTCATGATGAACTTCACGGCGTCCATGGGCATGGAGAGCATTTCAGGCAACTTTGCATACAGCGAATACGAGCGTTCGGGCGATCTCGATTGCCTTGCACGCTCCTTTTTGATTGCGGAAGTCCACGGCGACGACGAGACGGCGCTCTCCCGCTGGAACGTCCTCTACGAAAACGAGGGTTTTTCCGCCCACTGCGAGAGCGTTTCGCCCGAGGGGGACATTCCCGCCTACTCCTACCGCGACTATCTGACGGGCAGCGCGGCGAAGGTCATGTACCGTCTGTCCTCGACCGACGAGGAGAAGAGCTCCGCCCTCGCATTTGCGCTCTCGGAGACACAGGCAAGCTTCCCGCAAGGCAACCCGATCGTTGCGCTCTCCGCGGAAGCGTTTCGGCAAGACGACAGCGCATTTCTCGCAAAAATTTACAGCGCGATCACCCAACAGGGATTCGAAAACAGCGCCGATTACCAAAGACTGACACACCAACTGGAGGAATATCATGTCTGAAATCGTAAAGGAAGGGCTTACCTTTGACGACGTTCTGCTCATTCCGCAAGCGTCGTCGGTGCTCCCGAGCGAGGTCGATCTTCACACTGTCCTGTGCGAGGGGATCAACCTCAACATTCCCATCATCTCCGCGGCAATGGATACGGTGACGGAATCCAAGCTCGCCATCGCGATGGCACGGGAAGGGGGCATGGGCATCCTGCACAAGAACATGTCGATCGAGGAACAGGCGAAGGAAGTCGACAAGGTCAAGAGAAGCGAGCACGGCGTCATCACCGACCCCTTCTATTTGGAACCGACCGCCCTCGTAAGGGACGCGATCGCGCTCATGGAGCGCTATAAAATCAGCGGCGTCCCGATCACGCGGCAGGGGAAGCTCGTCGGCATTCTCACCAACCGCGACCTGCGCTTCGAGACCAACTTCGACCAGCCCATCGAGAATGTCATGACGAAGGAAAATCTCGTCACGGCGCCCGTCGGAACGACCTTGAGCGACGCGCAGAAGATCCTCGGCAAGCACCGCATCGAAAAGCTCCCTCTCGTCGACGAGGCGGGGTATCTCAAGGGGCTGATCACCATTAAAGACATCGAAAAATCCATCCAGTATCCCAATTCCGCCAGAGACCGCAACGGGAGGTTGCTCGTCGGCGCGGCGGTGGGGACGGCGCAGAACACGATGGAACGGGTCGCTGCGCTCGTCGAGGCAAAGGTGGACGTCATCGCCGTCGACACGGCGCACGGACATTCCGCCATGGTCATCAAAAAGGTCGAAGAGATCAAGAAACAGTATCCCTATGTTCCGCTCATCGCGGGCAACGTCGCAACGGCGGCGGCGACGAAGGCGCTCATCGACGCGGGCGCAGACGTCGTGAAAGTCGGCATCGGACCGGGGTCCATCTGCACGACGCGCGTCGTCGCGGGCATCGGCGTTCCGCAGCTGACAGCCATTCTCGACTGCGCCGAGGAAGCCGACAAATACGGCAAGCGCATCATCGCGGACGGCGGCATCAAGTATTCGGGCGACATCGTCAAAGCCTTGGCGGCGGGCGGCAGCGCGGTCATGATCGGGAGCCTGCTCGCGGGCACGATGGAAAGCCCCGGGGAGATCGAACTCTATCAGGGCAGAAGTTTCAAAGTGTACCGCGGCATGGGGTCGCTCTCGGCGATGGCGGCGGGTTCCAACGACAGATATTTCCAAGAGAATGCGAAGAAGTTCGTCCCCGAAGGCGTGGAAGGCAGGGTCCCTTACCGCGGAAGCGTCTCGGAGATCGTCTACCAGATGACGGGCGGCATCCGCTCGGGCATGGGCTACTGCGGGAAAAAGACGATCGAGGAACTCCGCACGCACTCCGAGTTCATCCGCATCACCAACGCGGGACTTTTGGAGAGCCACCCGCACGACATTTCCATCTCCAAAGAAGCGCCCAACTATTCGGTCAGAAATTAAACACAAAACGCCCGCAAAGGGCGTTTTTCAAACGGAGGGACCATGCAGCACCAGAAAGTCCTCGTGCTCGATTTCGGCGGTCAGTACAATCAACTCATCGCCCGCCGCGTGCGCGACATGAATGTCTATTGCGACCTGAAGCCGTGTGAAATGACGGTCGGGGAGATCAAAAAATACGACCCCATTGGCATCATTTTCACGGGCGGACCGAACAGCGTCTACGAGAAAAACGCACCCCATATCGATAAAACGGTGCTTTCTCTCGGCATTCCCGTGCTCGGCATCTGCTACGGCTGCCAGCTCATCGCCCAAACGCTCGGCGGGAGCGTCGGGCATGCCGCGGCGAGCGAGTACGGCAAGAAGGAGCTTTTCCTCGTCGGGGACAGCCCTCTCTTCGAGGGCGTGGAGAAGAGGAGCGTCTGCTGGATGAGCCATACCGACCGTGTCGAGGCGCTTCCCGAGGGCTTTTCTACGCTTGCCTCCACCGAGACGTGCGAAAACGCCGTCTACGGCAATGCCGAGAAGAAAATTTACGGCGTGCAGTTCCATCCCGAAGTCGTCCATTCCGTCTACGGGAATACGATCTTGCGGAATTTCCTCTACAACGTCTGCGGCGCGAAAGGGGACTGGACGATGAAGAACTTCGTCGGAGAGAGCATCGCGAGACTCCGCGAGCGCATCGGGGACAGAAAAGTCCTCTGCGCGATGTCGGGCGGCGTCGATTCCGCCGTCGCGGCGACCCTCGTCTACAAGGCGGTCGGAAAGCAGCTGACGTGCGTGTTCGTCGACCACGGGCTTCACCGCAAGGACGAACCCGAGGAAGTCATGCGGGTGTTCCGCGACGGGCTGGGCATGAACCTCATCAAAGCCGATGCGGGGGAGCTCTTTCTGGAAGCGCTCCGCGGCGTCACCGACCCCGAACAGAAGCGCAAGATCATCGGAAAACTGTTCATCGACGTGTTCGAAAAAGAGGCAAAGAAGATCGGCGCCGTCGATTTTTTGGTGCAGGGGACGATCTATCCCGACGTCATCGAGAGCGGAAAGGGCAAGAGCGCCGTCATCAAGTCCCATCACAATGTGGGGGGACTGCCCGACGTCGTCGATTTCAAGGAGATCGTGGAACCGCTCCGCGACCTGTTCAAGGATGAAGTCCGCAGAGTGGGGACGGAGCTGGGACTTTCGGACGGCATCGTCTGGCGGCAGCCCTGTCCGGGACCCGCGCTCGCCATCCGCATCATGGGCGAAGTGACGGCGGAGAAACTTGCAACGCTCCGCGACACGGACGCTATCTTCCGCGAGGAGATCGCCCGCGCGGGGCTGGAAAAGGAGATCTGGCAGTATTTCGCCGTCATCACGGACAGCAAGACGGTGGGCGTGCAGGGGGATTTCCGCACCTATGAGAACGTCATCGCGCTCCGCGCCGTCACGAGCGTCGACGCCATGACGGCAGACTGGGCGAGGATCCCGTACGACGTCCTCGAGCGGGTCTCCAACCGCATCACGGGCGAGGTGAAGCACGCCAACCGCGTGGTCTACGACATCACGTCCAAACCCCCCGCAACGATCGAGTGGGAGTGACCCGAATTTGCAAAACAGGAATTATTTGTTTCAAAAAAGGAGGCTCTCGCTTCCTTTTTTGATGTTTTTACCCCGATATTTTTACCCTCTCCATGGGAGGGTGGAGCGGCGCAATTCTGCTCAACAGTCCGGTGGACTGTGAGCTGCGCCGCGACATGAGGCGTGGCATCGCCGAAGGGCTTTGCGGCGGTCCCTGCCGCCCAAAGGTAGGGGTGTGGGTCACCGCATTCACTTCATCCTCTCATGCGTATTTTTTTGCCTCTTCGAAGCATCCGGACAGAGGGTCAAAACAGCGCCTCAAAAGCCCACTTTTGAAAAAATGTTTCAGGTATGCAAAAAATGAATAATTTTCACAAGTTAAAATACATTTATGCGCATAAAAATCGCTTTTTATACATATTATTTGATTTTTTCATGAAAAATTCACCAATCGGGGTGTAAAATGTTTGACAAGCATGCAAATATTATGTTATCATAATCGTAACCCTCGGGGAGTAAAAATTTTTTTCTTACGGAACCGCAAGAAAAACCGCGCACGGCGTCAGCCGTGCGCGGGACAACAAAAAACTTAACCGAAAGGGGACAGCGGAAAAGAACAAGCATCGATTCCGCAAAAAAATCCGTGCACGAACCGTCTCCGCGTGTCATGTTTCGTCAAGGGATCGAGCATGCGGACACGGTCAATAAAAAAAAGGAGTTGCATTATGCAGAAAACTGGTAAACGGTTGTCCATTGGACTGCTCGCGGCGCTATTCGTGCTTATTGGAATGCTCTTCGCGGCCTGCGACAGCAACGAACAAGGCAACGTATCCGATCCCACACCGAGCGCCGAGCAGGGCGAATATTACTATGACGCCGGCTCGGACGAGTACACGCTCGTCCTTTCGCTCGGGAACACTTTCACACTCGATGTCGAGGGTGAGGATCTGTCCGGGTCGTACACGCTGGACGGCGAACTTCTGACGCTGACCTCTTCGGGCGAGGGCGGAAAGACGCTCTCCGCGACGTATCACAACGAAGTTGTCACGCTCAAGTACAGCACGGCTACATACAGATTCTTGCGCAAGATCGATTACACCGTCAAATTTGACACGGCGGGCGGCTCCACCATCGCCGATGCGACCGTCGTCAACGGCAAGACGGTGACAAAACCGAATGACCCCACCAACGGGGAAAAGGTCTTTGTCGGCTGGTATACGGACAGCGATTTTAAGAGCATGTTCTCGTTCACCCAGCCCATCACGGCGAACCTTACTCTCTACGCGCGGTTCATCGCAAAGCTCTCCCCCGAATTCACGGTCAGCTTTGACGCCAACCATGCGGGTGCGGAGACCATTCCCGCGCAGACGACGGTCGGACATCAGCTCTTCGAGCTTCCGACGCCCGCCGCTTGGGCAGGGCACACGTTCGTCGGCTGGTGGTACAGCCACTACGACTCGCCCGACAAACTGACGGCACAGTACAATGAGGACGTCATCAACGAACCCATCACCCTCTATGCGGTATGGGAGAGCGACGCCCCCGTCGTTTCCGTGACCGAAAAGAACATCAGCTGGAAGGGGCTTTCGGGCAACAACAGCTACACGGTCAGCGTCAAGGACGCCGACGGGCTTTCCGTCGTCGGTCCTCTTACCGTTGCGACCACGAACTATGCCTGCGACTTCTCGCAGCTCGATAAGGGCGACTACACCGTTCAGGTGACGGTGAGCGGCAGGACCACGACTGTTTACTATAAGAATAAGGCGCTCGCGCACGTCTCGACGTTCGAAGTTCAGGGGTCCAAGCTCCTCTTCAACGCCGTCCCCAACGCGACGGAATACTTCCTCACGGTCGTCTGCGGCACTTCCGCCCACAACGCCCAACACACGCACGATCACATCTCGCTCGGCACGCAGACGAGCTACGATTTCAGCGAATGCGACATGATGGCGAACGGCATCGAGTTCACCGTCGAGGCGACTGCGCCCGATTTCACCTCGTCCGTCTCCGAGACGTGGCGCTTCAACCGTACCCTCGACAGGGTCACGGGGCTTACCGTCGATCCGAACACCGACCTCGTCAAGTGGGATCCCGTCAGCGGCGCAACTTCCTACTATGTCACCGTCCAGTACGGCGGAAGGGAAGTCTATGCCGACACGATCGGCTCCGATCCTTCTTTCGATCTGCAATACTATAACAGCGGCGACTACACCGTCTCGGTCATGCCTCTCGCATTCGGCTGGACGTCTCCCGCCGCCACGCGCACAACGTACAGCAAACAGCACCTTGCGACGCCCGCAAACGTCCGTCTCTCCGCTTCCATGCTCGAATGGGACAGTGTCGACGGTGCGGAAGGGTACAAGGTGACGGTCGACGGCGTCTCCGAGGACGTCGAAGGCACGAACACCTACTTCGACCTTACGAAGTACTACGACGCAAGTAAGACTTCCTACACGATCACCGTCTGCGCCCTCGGCGGAGACGCGGCGCACAATTCCCTCTGGGCGCCCGATTACGTCGTCCGTAACGGCGTGATGGGGGAGATCGACTATCAGGCAGGCTACGTCGTCTGGGATGCCGTATTCGGCGTCGGCTCCTACAACGTCCGTCTCAACGACGGCGAACCCGTCCTCGTCAGCGAGACGTCCTATCACATGACCTTCCTCCACAGGGGAGACAACACCATCTATGTCAGCGCGGTCAACCCCGACGGTTCCGCCTCGGTCGAGAAGAGCGTCTCGGTCTATGTCTATGAGATCGCCTTCGACCCGCAGGACGGCATCGAGGTCGACCCCGTCTACAGGGCACAGGGCGACCCGTTCGACCTTCCCGCAAGCTCCCGCTTCGGCTTCACCTTCCAAGGTTGGTATTCCGAACCCGGTGAGAGCGGCAAGCCGATGGAAGGGAACTTCGACAGCAACTACGACCGCACCTTCTACGCAAAGTGGACGCCGAGCGAGCACATTATCTCCTTCGAACTCGGCGAATACGGCGACACGGAAGCCTTCGGGGATCGGACCTCGACCGTCAAGTTCGGCGATCCCTTCACTCTTCCCGTTCCGACGTCCACCGACGTCGTCTACGCGTTCGACGGCTGGTACAGCGAAAACACGCAGTACACCAACTACCGCGGCGAGAGCACCCGCGACTTCCTGCTCGACAACGATCTGACCCTTACGGCACACTGGATCGCCGTCCTTAAGTTCACCGATTACAAGGACGGCTATAAGGTCGACAAGGACAGCGGCATCAGCCACGTCTCCGAGATCACGATCCCCGCAAAGTATCAGGGGAAACTCGTCAATGCGATCGGCGACTTCAAGGATTGCACGTCCTTGACGGAGATCAACATTCCCGACACCATCGCGGAGATCAACTTCGGTACGACGAACGCCGCCTTCAACGGCTGCACGAATTTGACCCACGTCAATGTCTATGCGTCCGGCGAGACGAAGATCGACGTCAAGTATTACTCCGTCAACGGCGTTCTCTTCTACTGGAACTCGGAGGCGGACGGCGGGCGCATGGAAATCAAATATTATCCCTATGCTCGTCAGGACACCGTCTACACGATCCCGAGCACCATCGAGACGCAGGACGGCAACAAGTTCGTCGACACGATCCCCGCGGGGGCGTTCTATTCGAGCGACTGGATGGATACGGGTCCTCTCGAGGCTGTCAACATCCCCGCGACCGTCTCTCTCATCGAGGGACTCGCATTCTACAACTACAATGACTTGCATACGGTCAACTTCCTGCCCGTGCAGGAAGGGGAAACCGAAGCGACCTCGCTCGTGATCCGTCCGAAAGCCTTCGGCGATTCGGGATTGTCCTTGGCTCGTATCACGTCCATCAAATTCCCCAAGCGCCTCTCCGAGGATCCGAGCGAAGCGCTCAAGGATCTTACCTACCTCTCCTATGTCGAAGTCGAAGAGGGCGGCTTGTTCGGCTCCATCGACGGTCTCCTTGTCCTCAAGGAGAGCGAAGAACACTACCAGAACGAGCTTGTGTTCTATCCCAAGAACAGGCAGCTTGATGCAAGCGGTCATGCCGTCAAGGCGGACAGCACGTCCATGACCAACCGCGCGACGACCTTTGAAGTCCCCGCAGGGATCACTTCGATCGGCGATGAGGCGGTCAGGGACAACTATTCCATCAATACGATCATCATCCCCGGGCACGTGCAGCACATCGGCTCGAGAGCTTTCCAAGGCACCACGGGTCTCAAGCGGCTCCTCTTTGAGGGTGACGAGTCTGACCCCGACCTCAAGATCGAAGAATATGCCTTCCTCGGCGAGCGGAAGACAACTTCGAGCAGCACGTACTACACGATCGGTCTCACCGAACTGACCCTTCCCGCAAACCTCGTCGAACTCGGCACGGGCGCCTTCGGCAGCCTGTCGGGACGCACCGTCTCCGTCAGCAATGCCCTGCACTCCGTCACCGTCAATGTCGCGAGGGAAAAGGTCAACTTTGCGGAGAATGCCTTCAGCGGCATCGAGGTGCACGGCTCCTACATCACGACCGTCACCTTCGGCGAAAAAGTTCCCTACTTCAACGTCAGGGGCGTGTTCGGCGAATCCCTCAAGACCCTCAACATTGCAGAGGGCAACACGGCTTACAAGCAGGACGAATACGGCATCGTCTTCGGTGCGGCGAACAACGACCTCGTGTTCTTCCCGTCCGATTTCGAGGGCGCGTATGTCGTTCCCGAAAACGTCACCGAGATCCAGAGCGGTATGTTCAACGGCGTCAAGGGTCTGACTTCCATCAAGATCCACGGCGGCGTCACCCTCATCGGCGCACATGCCTTTGAGGACTGCGCAGGTCTCACGACGGTCATCTTTGATGAGGCAACGGAAGAGGGCGCGGAACTCCGCATTCTCGAGCACGCGTTCGACGGCTGCAAAGTCCTTCAGAATGTCGACTTCCCCGAACACCTCACCTTCCTCGGCTCCTATGCCTTTGCGGATTGCGACACGTTGACGTCCATTCTTCTTCCCGCCAGCCTCCAGACGCTCGAGGTGCAGGTCCTGACCGTGAACGGCAAGGTGTACACGTACGGCATGGAAGTGTTCAGCGACTGCGACAACCTCGAGAAGATCGAGATCGCAGAGGGGAGCCACTACTTCAAATTTGAGGGCGGCGTGCTCTATTCTCTCCGCGCGGCGGTCCTTTCTCCCGACAGCGACGAAGTCGTCTACGTGCCCGACAAGGCGATCTACACGCCCATCGACGCACCCGAGGAGATCACTGTCTCCGAGTACATCTCGGGCGTCGGCAGCTACGCTTTCGGCAGGTACGACCAGACCGAAGGCGCCAAGCTCAAGATCAAGAAGCTCACCTTCAAGGATTCCGTCCCCACGTACGATCCCGAGACGAAGGAAATTCAGAATCCTTCCATCGACTTTAACCCGCACGACGGCTCCTCCACGTTCTCGCCCATCAAATACCTACGCAGCCTCACGGAACTCACGCTTCCCGCGGGCATGACGGCGATGGGGAACTACACCGTTTACGGTTGCAGCAGTCTCCAGAAGATCAACGTTCCCTACACGGTAACGACCATCTCCCCGTCCGCGATCTCGGGTTCGGGCACGTCTCTCACGACCATCACCTTCGACGAGACTCCCAAAGGCGTCGAGGAAGTGGAGCTTCGCATCGAAGATAGCACCGAGACGAAAGAGGGCAGCGGCGGAAACGAGGAACCTTACATCTACAGTCTCTTCGGCGGAATGTCGAAGATCACGTCGATCGAGTTCCCCGCGCGTCTTACCTACCTCGGCTCGCATGCCTTCCATAATCAGGATCACGGCGGAAGCGGCGGTGCGACGCAGCATCACAGCTATATTCAGTCCATCAAGTTTGCGAAGAAGGCGACCCTCGGTCTCGAACTCGCCAAGAACGCATTTGCCTACACCGACGATCTCGAAACGATCGAGTTCCCCGAGGGGGTCACGGAGCTTCCCGAATATGCCTTCAGGGAAAGCGGCATCACGGAGATCGTCCTTCCCGACGGACTTGAGACGGTGGGGGACTACGTCTTCTACAACGGTGCGCTCACCCAAGTGACCTTCCCTACGACGCTCAAATCGATCGGGAAACAGGCATTCTATGGCACGAAGCTGACCTCTCTCACTCTGAACGAGGGACTCGAGACGATCGGTCAAGAAGCCTTCCAAAGCATCAAGACCCTTTCGGGCACCCTCAAGATCCCCGCAAGCGTCATTTCGATCGGGAAGAGCGCATTCACGGGAAACACCGCTGTGGGTTCGACATATTTCTCGGCGATCGAGACTGCAGAGGACAATCACCTCGAGAGCATCGGCGACAGCGCATTTTCCAACAACACGTTCCTGACTTCGATCAAGTTCGGGAAGACCACGACGCCGCTCACCTTCGGCAGCAGCGTGTTCGCGGGCGACAAGGGACTCACGGCCTTTGAGTTCCCTCAAAACGTGAAAGTGATCGGCGCATCCCTCTTGGCAAATCTTTCGTCTCTTACGGAAGTGACGTTCGCGGACGGCGTGAGCCAGCTCGAAAGTGTCGGCGAACTCGCCTTCTCCAAGACGGGCATTTCGGAACTTTCCTTCCCCGAATCGTCGGCAAGCAACGGCACGGCATTGGGGATCAACCTCTTCAAGTCGTGCACGGCGTTCACCACGCTCTATCTGTCCGCTTCGATCACCTCGATCGACGGCATCCTCGGCGGCTGTGCAAGCATCAAGCACATCACGATCGATCCCGACAGCACCAAGTTCGAGTCCGACCCCGATCTTCCCATCATCTATGAGAAGCTTGCCTCGGGCGACAAGGCGATCAAGCTCGTCTACGGCGAATTGAGCGACGAAAACAGCACATTCCGCGTCGCGGAAGGCGGCACCTCGATCGGCGCTTCCGCCTTTGCGAACCAGACCAACCTCGAGGTCGTCTACATTCCCGCCAGCGTGATGTCGATCGGCGACTACGCTTTCCAGAACTGCGTCAACCTCAAGCAGGTCATCCTCGCGGACGACAGCGTGCTCACTTCCATCGGCAAGGGGGCATTCCAAAACTGCTACAAGCTCGAATCCATCAATCTCGAAAAGGCGAAGCGTCTCACGACGCTTGCGGACGGCGTTAATTCTTACGGTAGCTTCGAGGTGAACGGGGTGGCACGCACGATCGTATCCACGACGGGCATCTTTGCCTTTGCGGGTACGCAAAGCGCCAATCCCCTGAAGATCACCTTCCCGCAGACGACGACGCTCACCAAGCTCGGCAAGTTCATGTTTGCGCAGAGCGGCGTCACCGAGGTCGATCTCTCGGGACTCACCGCCCTCACGGAGCTTCCCGCGGGAGCCTCCAGTACATCCAGCGGCGGATATGCCAGCGGACTCTTCTCCGACTGCACCAAGCTCACCAAAGTGACGCTTCCGAGTTCCGTCGAACACCTCGGCACCTGCACCTTTGCAGGCTGCACGGCGCTCCAAGAACTCGACCTCTCGAACGTCACGAGCCTGAAGTTCATCGATTCCTCGAAAAAGACGTCGATTCCGACGAGTGCGCCGAGCAGCGCTACCTATCTCTTCAGGAATTGTACAGAACTCACAAAGATCGTTTTCCCGACCTCTTTGCAGTCGCTCGGTTCAAGGTCCTTCGAGGGTTGCGGCAAGCTCACGGCGCTCGAAGGTCTCGACAACGTCACCGTTCTCGGGACGTACGCCTTTGCGGGAACGGGCATCACGACGTACGATATGAGCAAGCTCACGACGCTCAAGACGATCCCGAACTTCTTGTTCGCGAACTGTCTCTCCCTTGCGTCGATCGATTTCCGTCCCCTTGCGGGTCTTACGACCATTGCTTCAGAGAATATGTTCTCGGGCTGCACGGGTCTCAAGTCGGTTGACCTCAGCCCTCTGACGAGCCTTACGGCGCTCCCGAAAAACATGTTCCTGAACTGCACGGGACTCGAATCCGTTACCCTTCCCAAGGGCGATAAACTCAAGTACCTCGGGACGAACACCTTCCAGTACTGCACGTCCCTCAAGAAGATCAACTCCGCCGAGGACGTCATCGACCTCAGCGGTCTCACGGGTCTGACGCGGTTCAGCACGGGCGCTACGACGAATGTCGGCACCCTGACGAATTCGTACCTCTTCGACGGATGCTCAAGCATCAAGGCGGTCAAGTTCCCCGCGGGCTTCCTGCAGATCGGCGGCTATACGTTCCAGAACTGCTCAAGCCTCACGAGCATCGATCTTACGGGCATTACGACGATCGGTCAGTATGCGTTCGTCGGAAGCGGACTCGCGTCGGTCACGATCCCGAATTCAGTGGAAAACATTTATGCGGCTGCGTTCTCCGACAGCCCCGCGCTGAAGACGGTCGTGTTCGAGGACGGCGACGGCATATGTGTTCTTACAGCCGGCACCATGACTTCTGCACGCGACGGCCTCAATAAGCCGGGCGTGTTCTCGAGGAGCGGCGTCGAGCATGTGACCTTCGGATCCATTGTCATGGCTCTTCCGCTTGCAACGTTCTACGGATGCGCTTCCCTGCAGGAAGTCACCCTGACCGAACACATGAGCGGCGCTATGGGGACCGATATCTTTGCGATGTGCACGTCTCTCAAGAAGGCGGACCTCTCGGCATTCCCCAAGGCTGCCTTGACGGATTATATGTTCGACGGTTGCACGAATCTCACCGATGTGACCTTCGGCAAAAACCTCAACTACCTCGGGAAATACACCTTCCGCAACTGCTCTTCGCTTCAGACGATCGACGTCAGCAATACCAAGCTCGACCGCTTCTCCACGAGCGCGACGGCAAACGTCACGACGACTGCGGCATACACGTTTGACGGCTGCGTCAATCTCAAGCAGGTCATCACAAAGCCCGGGCAGATCAAGCAGGTCGCGGCGTACACCTTCCGCAACTGCGAAAAGCTCGAAAGTTTCGACTTCTCGGCTGTCACCCGTCTCGGACAGGGCGCATTCCAGAATGCGGGTCTCACGGGGACCGTGACGCTGCCGAAAGGTCTCGAAGCGTTCTATATGGCGGGAACGTCGAACTATCCTTCCCCGTTTGCGGGCTGCTCGAAGGTCGAGAAATTCGAGACGGAAGAGGGCGCCCCGATCACAGTCTGGATCTCGGGCACAAGCGCATCGAACTATGTCTATCGCGATCTGACTGCGGAAAACGGCGTGCTCTATCTGACCGAAGGCGCAACGGGAGCAAAGACTTTCGCCGCGCTTCCCGGCGGCGCCGTGCTCGAGAGCGATACGATCGATCTCAACGATCAAGCATATCAGGATCTCGCACTCGTCCCGTATCTCTTCTCCTACATCTCCAATGTGAAGAAGGTGATCTTGCCGAACGGCTTGACGGCGATCCCCGATTATCTGTTTGACGGAAGCAAGGTGGAAGAGGTGGTCGTTCCCGCATCGGTGACGAACATCGGCACGAACGCATTCGCCAATACGCCGAACCTCAAGACGGTCACGTTCCTCGATCCCGAAGAGGGGGAGGAGACGCAGTCTCTGACCCTTGCGGCAGGCTCCACGGCGGCAACGGGCACGACGGGCGTGTTCTTCGGCTCGGCGATCGAGACGCTGACGTTGCCCGACAGGCTCGCGGCGCTTCCCACAGGTACGTTCATGTATACCACGAAGCTCAAGACTCTCACTCTTCCCTCGAGCATCACGGCGATCCCCAACTACTGCTTCTATGGCAGCGCGACGACGGGTCTCCAGCTCTCCGATTCCATCCAATCGATCGGACAGTATGCGTACGCATATACCACAGGTCTCGGGGATCTCAAGGCGGAAGACTTCAAGAAGCTCCAATCGATCAATACCTATGTATTTGAACACAGCTCTGTCAAGAGCATGGTGCTTCCCGGCACGATCGCCTCGATCGGCAATTTCGCCTTCCGCTACTGCGAGAATCTTACGTACTTCGAGCTTATGGACGCGGATGAGGGCGTTGAAAGGAATATTACAGTCAACCAATGGTTTACGGGTGGATCCAATCTTGAGACGGCGATCTTCGGCGAGGGCGTCACGAGTCTCACCACCAACGTATTCGGCAAAGGCGATTGCCCGAAACTGAAGACACTCGAGCTTCCCGACAGCTTGACGAGCATCGGCGCCAACTCGCTCGCGGGGACCACGAACGTCACCAAGCTCGTCATCGGAAAAGATTCTCTTCTCACGACGATCAATTTCGCCACATTCGGCTCGTGGACCGAGAACCAGACGATCTGCTTCGAGAACTCGATGTCCTACGTCGGTGCGCTCATCGGTCTCGACTGGATGAACGGCATCAAGGCAAATGTCGTATTCAACTACGACCCCGCTGCGGAAACGCAACCGTAACTTCCTTCCCGGAAGTCAAAATTGAAGTACAGACCTCCGCCGTTTCCTTCGGGAAACGCGCGGAGGCGTACGCGTTTATTCGGGAATTGTGAATTTCTTGATAGACGCATGGAAAACGCATGAAAATGGAGGTAACATATGGCAGACGACCGTTTCAAAAAATACCGTCAGCGTCTCGCCCGAGAGGGGATCATGAAGGCGCTCATGCTATCGGGCAGCATCGCGCTCGGCGTCCTTGCCCTGACCGTCTTTTTGAGCTGGTTTTTCGGCTTCAAGGCGGGACTTTGGCTCGGACTCGGGCTGTTCGTCGGCATTCTCGCCGTCCTCGCGCCGCTGCTCTACTTCAAGCGCTACCGCCCGACCGTCAAGAGCGTCGCAAGGCGCGTCGATGAACTGGGACTCGAGGAGAGGGTCATCACGATGACCGAATTCGAGAACGATCCCACGTACGTCGCCGAACGCCAGCGGCAGGACACGATCAAGGCGCTCGGCACCGTCGACCACATGCTCATCAAGTTCGCAGTCAGCGCAACGCTCATCGTCGCTTGTGCCGTCGGGCTTGTGTTCGGGGCTTCTTCGGTGACCGTCGGCGCCCTCTACGTCGCAGACGTCATCCCGAGCGGCGTCACGCTCGCCCTCGGGGAAGATCTTCCGAGCACCTACACGCTGACCTACTCCGTTAGCAGCGCGGGCGGCGGCACGATCGTCATGTACACGGACGACTGGGAAAACGAGCAGTCCGTCTCCGAGGAGATCATCGTCACGGAAGGGGAGAACGCTCCCGCCGTGCTCGCCGTCGAGGACGACGAACACATCTTCATCGGCTGGTCGGACGGCGTCACGACCGCGTACAGAATGGATGTCAACGTCAAGGGCAACCTCAAGGTCGAGGCGGTGTTCCTCAAGTACGCCGAATCCGTCGAGGATCCCGAGGACCAGCGCTTCAACGCGCCGCAGGTCTACCGCGATCAGCAGAATAACGATAACAATGACAACAACAATAGCAACTCCGATCAACCGCCCTTCGACAGCGAATCGCAGCAGCAGAACAGTCCGATGGACCCCAACCAGATGCAGAATTCTCCCACGGGCAACATGACCCAGACCGATCAAGGCAACCAGATCATCGACGGGCAGACCTTCTACGGGGACACCTATGAAGATTCCCACGGACAGGCGCTCGACCGTTTGGGTTCGGACTCATCCATCCCGAGCGACGTCAAGGACGGCGTCACGCAGTACTACGACGCCATCCAGCAAAACTCTTCACAGAGCGGCGAAGGCGAAGGAGAAGGAGAAGGGGAGAACGGGGGCGGCAACTGACGCTTTTTCGACCCCATACGGCAAAAATATAAGGACATCACAAAAAAATAAAGAGAGAAAATCATGGTAACGGAAAACGACATCAAGCAATTCAGCGAACTCAGCGGCAAAATTTTCGAACAGATCGCACGCGACGTCATCGGGCAGAAAGAGGTCGTGCAGGGCACGGTCATCGCGATGATCGCAGGCGGCAACGTCCTTCTCGAGGGCGTCCCCGGGGTCGGCAAGACGAGGCTCGTGAGGACGCTCGGGCGGGTCTTTGATCTTCCCTTCGCCCGTATCCAGTTCACCCCCGACCTCATGCCCGCCGACGTGACGGGCACCAACATCATCGTGAAGGACGACAGCGGGAACTCGACGTTCAGCTTCCAGCCCGGTCCCATCTTCAGCAACATCATCCTCGCCGATGAGATCAACCGTGCGACCCCCAAGACGCAGTCGGCGCTCCTTGAGGCAATGCAGGAGCACACCGTCACGGTCATGGGCGTCTCGCGCAAGCTGAACGAACCCTTCTTCGTCCTCGCGACGCAGAACCCCATCGAGCAGGACGGCACCTATCCGCTTCCCGAAGCGCAGATGGACCGTTTCATGTTCAAGCTCATCGTGCCCAACCCCGGGCTTGACGAGCTGATGAGCATCGTCAATCTGACCCAAAAGACGATGGCGGAAGTCGCGGACGCGGTCTGCAGCGGCGAACAGCTCCTGAAGATGCGCGAGACCGCCAACCAGATCCCCGTCGCCGAGGAGGTTTTGCGCTATGCGATGATGCTCTGCTCTGCGACCCACCCCGACAGCGAATGCGCGACGGAAGCCTCGAAGAAGTACGTCCGCCTCGGCGCTTCTCCCCGTGCGGGACAGGCGCTCATCTCGGCTGCCAAGGTCATGGCGCTCATCAAGGGCAGATTCAACGTCGCCTATTCGGACGTCAACGAACTCGCCTATCCCGTTCTCCGTCACCGCATCAAGCTCAACTTCGAGGCGATCGCGGAGCGCGTCTCCGCCGACGCCATCGTCGGCATGGTCATCGACGAGGTCTGCAAGAAGAACAAGCTCTCCTCGCCCGTAAAACCCGCTCCCGAGCCCGAAACGGCAGAGAAAGAGGAGCTTCCCGCGGAAAATATGCCCGCGGAAGAACAGGAAACAGGCAAAAAAAGGCGCGGTCTCTTCGGTAAAAAAGAATGAAAGTCTCCTACTTGAACGACGCGTTCTTCAGCCGTCTCGAGACGCTTGCCCTCAATCTTCGGACCAATCTTTCGGGATTTTTCGGGGGAAAGCATCTCGTCAAGACGTACGGGCAGACGGTGGAATTCGCCGACTACCGCGAATACATGCTGGGGGACGATATCAGAAGGATCGACTGGAATCTCTACAGTCGGTTCGAGAAATACTTCCTGAAGTTGTTTACGGACGAACGGCAGATGCACGTCCGCATCTTTTTGGACTGCTCTGCGTCTATGGGCAAGGAAGCGCCCCGCAAGGCGGCATTCGCCGTCTGCTTCGCCGCGGCGCTCGGATTTTTGGCTGTCCATAACATGGATAAAGTGTCGTTCAAATGGATGAAAGGCAACGTCTGCGAGGATCCCTTCGGGACCATCGTGGGGAAAAATACGTTTTTCAGGGCGATCAGCGCATTCGATCAACTGGAATTCGAGGACGAAACGGACATCGGCGCCGCCGTGACGGGCTGTCCCGATACGGGTTCCAACGACGGGCTTTCCGTCATCATCTCCGACTTCATGTCCGACTGCGACTGGAAGAAAGCCGTCGACTATCTGACCTACAAGAAGCGTCAGGTCTTGCTCATTCAGGTCCTCACGCCCGACGAGGTGGATCCCGACTACGACGGAAGGGTGCATCTCATCGATGCGGAATCGCTCGGCATGGAGGACACGCGGAACATGAAGCTCCGCGTCACCCGCGGCATGCTCGAGGCTTACCGCGAGGCGCTTCGGGACTTCCGCGAGGATATCAAGAGTTTTTGCAATTCCCGCGAAGCGGGCTTCCTCTCCGCCGTCTGCGATAAGTCGGTAGAAAAGACCCTCTTCGGCGATTTGCTCAAGGCAGGTGTCATGTCATGACCTTTGGTTTGTTAGTTCCGCTGGGACTCATCGCTCTTCTGACGATCCCGGTGCTCATCCTGATCTATTTGCTGAAGCCGAACTATCAAGTCAAGCATGTTTCGAGCACGTACGTTTGGCAGCTCAGCTTAAAATACAGAAAGAGAAGGATCCCCATAAACAGGTTGAGAAATATTCTCATCTTTCTCTGCCAGATCCTCATTCTGACGGCGATCGCGCTCATCATCGCCCGTCCCGCAATGGTCTACGACGTCAACAACGACCGTTCGGACGTCATCGCCATCATCGACTCCTCGGCGAGCATGTATGCGGAATCGCCCGATGCGGACACGGGGGAAATGACGACCCGTTTCCGCCGTGCGGTGAAGGACGTCATGGAGCTTTCGGAGAGCGTTCTCTCCGACGGCGGCGCGATGACCGTCATCCTCGCCGACGAGACCCCCGAATATCTCGGGACCCGTGTCGACCGCCGCAATGCTTCCACGCTCATGGATTCGTTGCAGGCATTTTACGACGACGAGGCGGACAGCGAGACAGGCGAGGACACGACGAAATGTTCGTACGGCACAGCCGACATCGACCGCGCCGTCGGAATGTGCGAGGAGATCCTTGCCGAGAACCCCGCCGCGAAGATCTATCTCTACACGGACACGACGTACAACTACGTGCCCGACACCATCGAAGTCGTATCCGTCATGGGGGAAGGGGAGTGGAATGCCGCGATCCTCAACGCCGAGGCGGAACTTGACAACGGATATTACATGCTCACGGTGGAAGTCGCCTGTTACGGCGGCGGCGCGGGCGGCATGGCGCTCACATTCGACGTCAACGTGCAGGTCATGGGAGCCAATTCCAACCTCACCAGCCAGGGCACCGTGATGAATTTCAAAAAGAGCGTCGACTGCTCGGACGGCAAGCCGCTCACTGTCATCTTCCGCAGAGGGGGCGGCGAGGACATGGAAGGCTTCGTCTATTTGGACCTCGAGGACGGGGGATACGAATTCACGTCCTACCAGTCCATCAGCATCACCATCGACCAGCAGGATTCCTTCCACGACGACAATTCTTACCAGATCTACGGCGGAAGGAAGCCCATCGTCAACATTCTCTATACGACGACCTATTATACGACGACCTATCCCAACCCCTTCGTCACGAGCGCCCTCGACGTGCTCAGCCAGAACTTTTCAAACGTCTGGGACTTCCGCATCAGGGAGATCCAGCGCACAAGCGTGTTTGCACCCTTTGTCACGGAAGGGTACGATCTGTACATCTTCGAACATCAGATGCCCGACCGTCTGCCGACGGACGGCGTCGTGCTCCTCTTCGATCCCGATAAAGCGCCCGCAGGGTCGGGATTCACGCTCGTGGGGATCCAGACGCCGCCGACAGCCATGTACCTCTCGGGGGTAGAGGAGCACCCGATCCTTCAGAACATCATCCCGGGGAACATCTCCGTGACGAGATACTCTCTCCTCGCGTACGACGAGTCGTACAAGGTCTTGCTCTCCTGCGACACCAACCCGCTCCTTCTCGTGCGGAACGAGGGGAGAGTCAAGACGCTTGTCATGCCGTTCAGCGTCCACTATTCGAACATCACCGTTCTTCCCGAATGGTACATCTTCCTTCACAACACCGTCAAATTCTTCATTCCGGGGACGGTGGAGGGGAACTCCTTCGAAGTGGGCGAACCGGTGATCGTGACCCCGCGCGGACCTTCTCTCACCATCCTCGACGCGACGAACACCCCGACCATATCGTATACAAGGGACGAGGAGGCGCTCTCCTTCACCGTCTCCCATACGTTCGACGCCCCGGGCGTCTACACGCTCGAGCAGGGATCTTATTTCGACGGCAGTCTGCTCGACCAGCAGATCTTCGTCAAGATCCCCGCGCTGGAGAGCAATATCTGGCGGGAAGAGGACAGTCTCGTCGAACCCATCATCGAAAACAGACCCGACAACACCGTACAGGAACTGCTCCTGTGGTTTGCCGCCGCGCTTGTGACGCTGCTCTTCATCGAGTGGCTGCTCCAATCGCGCGAAAATAAGTAAAGGAGGGGCATCATGGCAGAATTTGCGATCACATTCGACAGACCGTGGCTGATGCTCCTGCTCATCCCGGCGCTGGCGCTCACGCTCATCACCTATTTCCTGCTTTCCAAGCGGTTCAGAAAGACGCGCAACCGCATCGTTTCCATGGTCCTTCACATGATCGTCATGCTCCTGTGCATCAGCGTCCTTTCGGGACTGAAGTTCGAATACGTCATTCCCAACAACGAAAACGAGATCTTGCTTCTCGTGGACGTTTCGGACACTTCCGAGCAATCGAGAAACGCACGGGATGACTTCATGGAGACCGTCATCAACGAGTCGCAGTATGACAATTATAAGGTCGGCGTCGTGACGTTCGGCTTCACACAGGTGTACGCCGTGCCGCTGACTTTCGACATCGACAGCATTCTCGGCGCATACCGCTCCGCTCCGCTGCCCGACACGAGCGCGACGGACATCGCCTCGGCGCTCCGCTATGCGGCGACCCTCTTCGAACATCCCAAGTCGGGCAAGATCGTCCTCATCTCCGACGGAAAGGAGACGGATGAATCGGCTTCGACCGTCATCCGCACCGTTTCGGCGCAGGGGACCAAGGTGGATACCGTCTGCATCGGCTCCGAATTTGCGACGGACAACGTGCAGGTCCTCGGTGTCCAATATCCCGATTACCATGTCAACATCAACGACCCCTGTCCCATCGACATTCAGGTCCACTCCAAAAACGGCGCCGCCGCGACGGTCGTCGAACTCCTCGACAACGGGCAATTCGACGACGAGACGGGCAGGCAGATCGTGGACATCGCCCCGGGGACGCAGTCGGTCAGCTTCCGCATGAAGTTCACCGAAGAGGGGCTGCACGAGATCCGCGTCAAGATCACCGAGAGCGACGACAGGCTCGAGACGAACAACACCTACTATTCCTATTTCTACCTCGAACTCTACAACCGCATCCTCGTCATCGACCGCGGCACCGAAGAGGGGGAATCGGACGCCATCACGGACCTTCTCGAGTCGGGGGACGGCGTCGAGGAGATCAAGTACCAAGTGACGCAGCTCCACCTCAATTCGAGCGGAGACGTGCCCACGTCCGTCGACGAACTCCTCGATTACGACCAGATCATCCTCAACAACATCGCGAGCAAGGACCTCGCGCCGTACGGTCTCGAACCGCTCCTCTATTCCTATGTCAACGAGTACGGCGGGGGAATGTTCACCGTCGGGGGGAACGGCGAGGACGGCGAGGCGAACGCCTATGACCGCTTCGACCTTCGCAACACCCTTCTCCAGCAGATGCTCCCCGTGCAGGCGATCGACTACACGCCGCCCGTCGGCGTCGTCATCGTCATCGACGTCTCGGGCAGTATGGCTGACGGCGACAAGCTCCAGTGGGCAAAGAACGGCGCAGTGACCTGCCTCGACGCCCTGTCCGAGCGCGACTATGTCGGCATCGTCACGCTGGAGAGCAGCTACCATACCGAACTCCAGCTCACCTCGCGTACCGAGGAGACGACCATCAAGGAAGTCATCGAGCAGGTCGAACTCGGCGGCAGCACCCAGTACACGCCCGCCATCACCCGTTCGGGACGCGCCCTCATCGCCGAACAGCGCGTCGACAGAAGGCACATCATCATCATTTCGGACGGCATGCCGACCGATACGGACACGAACTATCTTCCCGAGATCGACCGTCTCAACCGCGGGAACGGGATCACCGTCTCCACGATCGGCGTCGACATTTCGGAAGGTTCGCAGGAAGCCGCGAAGATGCAGGAGATCGCAGACCACGGGCAGGGGAGATTCTATATCAGCGCCACCGAGAACGAACTCATGACGATGATCAAAGAGGACCTTCAGGCACCCGAGATCAAGGAGATGGAGGCGGAACGCTTCTATCCCGCGGTCGCGCAGTCCAAGGAACTCTCGCCCGTGCTCTCGGGCGTCGAATACAGCGACATTCAGGACACGGACGCCGACGGCAGACCTCGCTTCACGGCGGATGCGCTCCCCGCAGCGCTCGGCGGCTTTTACGGCGTCAAGGCGAGGGAACGTGCGGACGTCATCCTCGTCGGGGAATACGAAGTCCCCATCTATGCGCAGTGGAAGTTCGGCGCTGGCATGGTCGGAAGCTTCATGTGCGACCTGAACGGTTCGGACTGGTCGCAGGAACTGTTCGCCGACGCAAACGGACAAAAGCTCTTGCGGAACATCGTCTCCACCCTCATGCCGATATCCAATATCCGACCCAATTCCATCCGTCTCTCGCTCAGCGAAGAGAACTACATCAACCACCTCTCTGTCTACACGACCCTCAACGAGGGGGAGAGGATCGAGGGGACCATCACGGAATACACCGCGGACGGCGGGGAGATCGTACGGTCTCTCAACGAGCTGTCGGAGACCACGGACGGCGACTTCTACATCACGACCAACCTCAACGCCGACAACCGCTTCACGCGCAGTTCGTTCGTCCTCAAAAAGAGCGGGATCTATAAGATCACCGTGACGAAGTACGACGCGGACGGCGCCGTCATCGGGCTTGCGGAGACGTACAAGTCCTTCTCCTATTCCAAGGAGTACGACATGTTGACGGAAGAATCTCCCGACCCCGCCGCGCTCATGGCGGACCTCGCTTCCAAGGGGAACGGCACCGCTGTCGCCTCGGACGACCCGTGGAGCGTCTTTGACGATTTCGTCACGGGGGATGACCGCGTGTTCGACCCCGCCCTTGCATTCATGATCGCCGCAGCCGTCTGCTTCCTTGCGGATATCGCCGTTCGGAAATTCAAGTTCAAGTGGCTGCACGAGATCATCCGAAACCACAGAGAAAAGAAGGCGGCGCAACAAGAATGAAGAAGATCTTTCAACTCATCATCGGTCTCATCATGACCGTCGCGCTCCTTCTTCCGATCGCCGCATGCGGCGAAAACAAGCTGGATGCGCCCGCAAATCTTGTCATCGACGAGGAACTTGTCCTCACGTGGAGCGCCGTGCCCAATGCCCGCAGTTACAGGCTCGAGATCACGAACGCCGCGGGGGAGAGCAGCGAAAACGTCGTCCAGAGGACGAGGTACGACTTGTCCCCGCTCGGAGAGGGGGACTATGAACTCCGCCTGCGCTCCGTCGGGGGGAAGAGCAACGACGTCTTTTCGGACTGGTCGGAGAAGCTCTCCTTCCACAGAGACAGGGACTCGGGGCTGATCTACAGGCTCATCAACGGCAATACGGAGTATGAAGTCCGCAATGCAGGCTCCGCGAGCGGGAACATCGTCATCGATCCCGTCTACCGCGGGAAACCCGTCACGGGGATCGGCGAGACCGCCTTCCGCGGAAGCACCAAGATCACGGGCGTCGTCATTCCCGATTCCGTCACCTACATCGGCGCGAGCGCTTTCTACAACTGCGCCAACCTGACTTCCGTCACGATCCCCGAGAGCGTGACCTCGATCGGGAGAGCTGCCTTCCAGCAATGCAGCAATCTCTCGGAGATCCGCATTCCCGATGCCGTCACGGAGATCCAACCCTTCACCTTTGCCTATTGCAGATCGCTCAAGGAACTTGCGCTCAGCGACAATGTCCTCTCGATCGGCGAATCGGCATTCAACAACTGTTCTCTTCTGACGGAATTCACGATCCCCGACTCCGTCGAGACGATCGGGGCAAATGCCTTCCGTCAGGCGAGCGCCCTTGAGACGGTCAACTTCGGCACGGGACTGCGCACGATCGGCAGTTACGCCTTCGCCGTCTGCAACGCGCTCTCGACACTCAATTTCCGTCCCTTGGACGGGGAACTTGCCATCTCGCAGTACGCATTCGGGAGCGACCCCGCGCTCAAAAAGGTCGAACTTCCCGAGGGCGTCACGACCATTCTCTCCTACGCCTTCGCCATCGACCTCGCGCTCGAGGAAGTCTCTATTCCCGACAGCGTCACGACGGTCCAGCCGTACGCCTTCTTCGGCTCCAAATTCTATTTGGACCAGACGACGTCGGGAGACGGACTCATCTATGCGGACAACTGGCTGCTCGACGCGACGCACGACTTCAAGACCACCGTCACGGGGCTGTTTGCCTCTCCTTCCCAATTTCCACAGAGTCAGGACGAGAACGACGTCTACAGAGTCTTTCGGGAGGGGACGCGCGGCATCGCGGACAACGCCTTCCTCTACACCCGTCAGGTCGTCGGAAAGGACGAGGACGGGAACGACATGGTGGATGACGAGGGGAACCCCGTCATGGTTCCCGAGGCAGTCTCCTGCGAAAATCTTCTCATGCTGAACTTGCCCCCGACGCTCAAATTCATCGGCACACAGGCATTCTATCATGCGCCGATGCTCTACAAGGTCGTCGCGGACGCCGACAACAGCCTCGAGAGGATCGGGCAGTACGCCTTCGCCTATTGCGAAGGACTCACGAGCGCACGTTTTTCAACGGGACTCAAAGAGATCGGCATCCGTGCCTTCTTCAACAGCACCAACCTTGATGATAACGCCAGCCTCATCCCCGATACCGTGGAGCGCATCGGCGAAAATGCCTTCTACGGCACCCGCATCTGGACCGACAACCAGATCGCGGACGGGATCGTCTATGCGGGGAACAAGACATGGGTCGTCGGATACCACATCGACGGACAGGAACAAAGCCTCATCACGCTCGACCCCAACACGATCGGCGTCTGCGACTACGCCTTCTACGGCGACCAACAGCTGCAGAATGTCGAAGGTCTCAATCAAGTCCGCAAGATCGGAGAGGGCGCCTTCGCCTACTGCACGAGCCTCTCGGCAGTCAGGCTCAATCAGGGCATCACGGAGATCAAGGACTACACCTTCTACAAGTGTACTTCGCTCTACTCCGTCGCCTTCCCGCCCGTGCTCACGTCGATCGGCGAAGCCGCCTTCTACGGCTGCAGACAGCTCCATGCGGTCGATCTTCTCAACACGAGAGTGAGGACGATCGGCGGCGGCGCATTCCGCGAATGTATCGGGCTTTCGGAGCTGGAACTCGGCGATTCTCTCGAGAGCATCGGCGATTACGCCTTCTACGGCGACATCTTCCTCGCCTCGGCGACCCTTCCCGACACCTTGACCCACCTCGGGAAGCGTGCCTTCGGGGACTGTCTCTCCCTGCACACCCTCAAGCTCGGCACGGGGCTTACGGAGATCGGCGATTACGCCTTCGCCAACTGCGTCTGGCTGCGCGAACTCTCCGTCCCGTCCAACATCAAGACGATCGGGAATTACGCCTTCTACAACTGCTCCCGTCTCGCCGCTTTGACCTTTGCGGACGACGGCGTTACCCGCATCGGCGATTATGCCTTCTACGGCAACGAGAAACTTCTCCACACCGAACTTCCCGCAAGCCTGAAAAGCATCGGCGTGTTCGCCTTCAAGGGCTGCACCTCTCTCGGGAGCGTCACCCTCAAGGGAACGCCCGACCTCATCGACGAGAATGCCTTCTACGGCTGTCCCGTCCTGACGATCTACGGCACGGGCGAAGGAGAGGGGAAGGACTGGAGCAGTCTCTGGAACTCCTCGCAGCGGCAAGCCGTCTGGGAAGTCACCCTCTCGGAGGACGGAAGCTATGTCGAGTCCGTGACCGTGGGGAATACGACCTATCCCTATGCCCACCTCGGCTATTCGGGACCGGGCAGAGCGGGCTATACGTTCGTCGGCTGGGCGGCGGAACGGGGCGGGACCGTGTCCTACACCGCCGCCGGACTCGAGACCCTTCCCGCAGGTACGACCGTCTATTCCGTCTGGGAGACAGAACCCGAGGATGACGGAGCGTGGATGGAAGAGTACGAAGCGTGGCTCGCGGGGTTGTCCCAAACCATCCCCGATGACGGAACGACGTACGACCCGCAACAGCTGCTCGAATGGCTCCTCGAATACCTCAAGCAGCTCGGGATCGATGTGGACGGCAGCGGCGGAACCGAAGGCGAGATCACAGGCGGGATCGACGCACAGGGATAAGCCGTTCGGAAAAAATAAAAAAATCGTGTTTTGAAAACCGTGAAGGAGAATACCATGACAAAGACAAGAAAAGGATTGTTATTTGGGATCCTGACGCTCATGGCGGCGGTCTGCATGCTCTTTGCAGCGTGCGGATCGGACAAGGTCGAACTGAAGTTCAACACCATGGGGGGCGGAGAGATCGCGTCCGTCGAACTCGACGTCGGCGCGGAGTACACCCTTCCCACCCCCGAGAGAGAGGGCTTCAGCTTCGAAGGCTGGTACGACAACGAAGGGTTCAGCGGCTCCGCCGTGACTTCCGTGACCGCCGAGAGTGACAAGACCTTCTACGCAAAGTGGGAACAGATGTACCGCATCACCCTCGATTTAGGCGGCGGGACGATGAGCGGGGAGACCTCGGTCTATGCAAAGGCGGGGACGAACATCGCGCAGTTCCTTTCGGGACGGGTCCCCGAATTGAAGGACCATCAGTTCGGCGAATGGCTCGACAACGCCACGGGTTCGCCCCTTGCGGACGGCGCCGTGATGCCGCAGAGCGACGTCACCCTCAAGGCGCACTACAAGGTCGCCTACACCGTGGAACTCCATCTCCAGAACACTTCGCTCGACGGCTATGAGAAGGCGGAAGAGGACTATGTCGGCTACGAATACGCAAACGGCACCGCTTTCACGCCCGCTCCCGAGCTTGAGGGCTTCACGCAGCTCGACGACTACGACGGCAACGTCACGGGCAAGGTCCTCGACGACGGCAACGCCGCCGCGAACAAGTTCGTGCTCTACTTCGACAGAAAGGTCCTCGGTCTTACCCTCAACGCCAACTACCCCGATACGTCGGAGGGGGGGGCGGAAACGAGGTATGCGGAAGTCGTATACGGGACGGAGATCCCTTCGCCCTTCACCTATGACGGCTATCTTCTCCTCGGCTGGAGCAAGAGCGCGGACGGCGCCGTCGTCTACCGCTCCGACTACTTCGGCTCCCGTCTCTACAACGGCACAAAGTCGTCCGATCCCTATTCGGAAGGGGAAGGCTGCGAACTGTACGCCGTCTGGGAACTCGGCTATCAGGACATCTTCGGCGTGTTCGGCGGCGGAGATACCATCTATCACTTCTCCGAGGACGCAAGGGACATCTACCTGCTCCGCGGCGGCATCCTCTTCAGCGGGGAATACAACGGACGTGCACAGACGTTCACCTTTATCACTGCGGACCAGCCCATCACGGGCAAACTCTATGACAACGGCACCTTCGCCTTCTACAGCGACAGCCGTGCAAATTTCCCCTACATTTTCGGGCAGAACTTTGTCGGCACAGATGACCATATCCGCATCTTCCTCGACGGGTACGGCGGACTTACCTATGCGGACACGACGGGGACTCTCGCCAAGGAGTCGAAGGGCACCTATACCATCGACGAGAACGGACTCTATCACGTCACCTATACGGAAGGGGTTCTCGCGGGGCAGGAATTCATCTACATGCTCAACGCCAATTCGTCGAGCGGCGCCGTGTTCCTCGTCCGCGGAGAGGAAGCCGACTGGGGTCCGCTCTCCCGCGGCGGCGTCAACGACGAGGGCGAACTGGTCTACTACAGAGAGATCTTCGAACTGACGCTCGACGGGTTCAGCTCCGCCACCTACCGCAATCCCGACGGCACGACTTCCGTCTATGCCTACAAGCGCGAGGACGACGTCATCACCCTGCTCGACAGGACATTCTATCGGGAGATCGCCGAAGCGCACGTCATGTTCGGCGCCTCGCAGAACATCTACTTCTTCTATTTTTCCGAATATGATCAGCAGTACACGTCCGAGACAGGCGAAATTTTGGCGCTCGACGGGATGTACGGCGCGACCTATGCGGACGGTCTCAACCCGCAGATCGAAGGGACCTATACGCTCTCCACGGCGCTCTTCGGCGACCTCATCCATTTCCGCGCTACGGATGGCACCGAGCGGCTCTTCTTGACCTACTCGCAGGTCGATACGCAGATCGGCGAGGACGGCGAGACGACCGAGACGGTCTCCTATCACTTCAGGGAAGTCCCGACCACCTATACCGAGTACTACTACATGCAGGACAGGAGCATTCCTTACTCGCCCTTCCTCGTCCTCGACGATGAAGAAGCGGGGAAGGCAAACGTCTATGGCTATGCCTCGGGCGAATACTTCAAGATCCTGACGGGAAGCTGGACACTGGACGCCGAGACGGGCATCTATACCTTCACGACGGAGGACGTTTTCACGGCTCCGACGGTCTCGGGCGTGTCCTTCGACATCGCTTCCGTGACAGAGTTCACCTTCTCCGTCGACGTCGTCATCGCGGGGAACAACGGCACGGCGTATCCCATCATGTACTGGCATTCCATGACCCTCACGGGGGATGAGGAAGCCACCGAATACGACAAGGTCTATGAGGGCGAGAGCGGTACGCTCACCGTCACGCGCGGCTTTGCCGTCTACAAGACCGCAGATGAGACGATCACGGGCGGCATCGTCACCGACGCGGACGGCATCTCCACCCTCTACGATACGTTGACCGAAGAGACCTACCTCATGCGGCTCAACGACGAAGAGGACACCTTCGAACTCCTCGACCAGCTGCTCGGCGCCGCCGTCGGTCTCTTCAGCGAGGACGAATCGCAGTATGAAGTCCTTACCTTCGACGGCAGGACGGGCGCCGTGCTCGAGATCTTCACCGAGGACGAAAACGGGGAGATCAGCTCCGTCGAACACGCGGGGACGTTCGGAAGGACGGGGGATGAGACGCCCTTCGGCTTCTACATCTACCGCTTCACCGAAACGGAAGGGGACATCACGTTCACCTTCATCCTCGTGCCCCTTACCCAATCGACGCTCGCCTTCTCGAAATACGACGAGAAGTTCAACGGCGTCTACACTGTCGAGAACGAGAACGGAACGCTTACCCTCGACGGTTACGGCTACATGGCGTCCTATGAAGAGGACGGCGAGACCGTTGCGACGGGCATCTATCAACTCTCCGTCGACGAGAAGTCGATCCGCATCTCCGTCGGCAGCATGTATCTGTACTTCGACCTCGCCAAGGACGGAAGCAAGACCTGCACCCTCCGCGGCTTGGAGTACGGCACCTATTACCACCTCGACAACGGAATGATGTCAGGGCTTCTGTTCAGCTTTGACGGCTACGGCGTTCTCACCGTCGCCGACCTCTCGCAGGATGAGGAAGTCACCTACACGGGCAGCTACGCTCTGCAGGATGACGGCACCTATCTTCTCTCCTATGCGCCCGACATCCGCACGGCGGTCAACCTCATCGGCTACCTCGGCAGAATGACGATCGGCGGCAGCGTCCTTCCCGTATTCGTCGAGGCGCTGAAAGAGGTCGACAGGAGCTATGTCAACGTGAACGACTGGTCCGTCCTCGAACTCGACGACCACGGCAACGCCGTCCGCTATGACAGGGAAGGGGTCGCCGAGGAGGGACAGTATCAGATCGTCACCGATACCTTGCTCTACTATGTGAACAACAGCGGGGACGACGCCTGCATCTACGTCTATGACGGGGCGGCGGGTACGGCAACGCCCGTCAAAAACACCGAGCGTGCCTATTACACGGCGAACTTCGAGGCGATGCGCTTCACGAGCTACGGCTTCATGATCATGGACGGCACGACCCGCTACTATTACAGCGTGGGAACGGACGGCAACGTTCTTCTCTACCGCCAGCCGAGAGAGGGGGAGACGGCGACTCCCAACAAGTACGGCTTCATCGAGGAGAGATGGTTCGGCGCCTTCAGCGATACGAAGGTCGTCGACGACAAGACCTATTACAGGAACACCAACTTCAACATCTCCTTCCTGCGCAAGGAAGAGACTGCGTCGAAATATCCCGTCACTGTGACTACGACCACCCAAGAGGGCACGAAGGAGACGAAGGAACAGCTCAAGTCGCTCACCTTCTCGCCGACGGGCACCGCCGAGTTCAGCGATACGAACGCACAGATCTCCATCGGCGACAACGATTTCACCTGCACCGTCCGCCGCGTTCTCGAAGAGGATGAAAAGTACCACATGTACATTCTTCTGCAAGACTTTGTAATCGAGATCGACGTCACCTATCAGGGAGAGGACAGCGGAACGCGCAACGTCTATGAAGTGACCTCGATGCGCACCGAGCGCGTGCTCTACGACGTGATCTATCTCCAATATCTCCTCAACTACATGATGCAGGGCTACATCGTCCCCAATGTGTTCGGCACGATCACCCTGACCACGATGTTCAACGAGGACGGCGAGGCGCAGGATCCCACGGCGACGGGCGTGTTCTACGACCAGCTCATCGAGGCGGGAATGACCGACAGCAAGGGGAATGCGATCTCCTTCACGAATGCTCCCTATGAGTTCAACGCGAGCAACGGGACGTACAATATCACGATCGAGGGCGAGGACGGCGTCACCTACGGCTTGCATTTCGTCTCCGACAGCACCTATGTGAGGTACCTCGGTCTGTACGGATACGGCATCTACGCCTTCACCCGCTACGAGAACATCGAGGCAAACGACGGCTTCACCGTGGAACTCGAGCGCATCCTCTTCTCGGAGGTGAGCAACATCCAGCTCGGCAGAACGTGGGATGTCATCATCAAGAAGGACGGCGAAGCGGTCTCGTATACCGATGCCTACAATCACGGCGATCTGTTCCTCTACTTCTTCAACCTGACGACGATCGGGCAGAGAGAGGACGGAACGGATGACGGAACAGGCGGCGACGAAGGGGGAGACGCGGAACCCGATCCGAATGCGAACAAGATCGATCCCGAGACCGCGATGCTCTACATCGTCGAATTTACACCCGATCTGACGGGCGGCGTCGAGTCCGATCCGCTCGCTCCCTATTTAGGCGCGACTGTCACGGAGCACAAGCTCAACATCGCCTATGACGCGGAAGGGGAATGCTTCGTCGCATATTTTGAGGGCTGCATCGCACTCCTGTTCGACGGCACCAACGTGTTCGTCATCGGCGAGGACCGCTGTGTCTATGAGAACGGGACGTACAATGTGACGACGGTGAACGGCAGAACATTCTCCGTCACGGTCTCCGGAGAGGGGGTCGCCACGATCACGGAGACGACGCAGACAGACGAAAACGCAAACGCCTGACGTTTGTTTCAAAACACGCAAAAGGGGTGGGCAATTTGCCCGCCTCTTTTGTATTTTTCCTCAAAAATCCGACCCCGTCCCCGCATTTTCCCCTCGCTGCCCCTTATAGGGGAAGCAAGACCTGACCCCCTTGGGGGGGAAGGTGGCACGGCGCAGCCGTGACGAATGG
>CANQUD010000009.1 GCA_947626935.1 uncultured Clostridia bacterium
CGCTAAATTATAAAAGTAAATCCGAACCATTCACTCGTTACGAGTATTTGGTTCGGATTATACTGACTTGGTGCGGACGACAGGACTTGAACCTGCACGGTGCCCCATCGGATTCTAAGTCCGACGCGTCTGCCATTCCGCCACGTCCGCATAAATATTCGTAATTCTATTTTATTTCAGTAAGTCCAATCCATTTAACGCGTCGGACTTTTTTTGAGGGCTCCCACAAAAAGACGCATGTATTTTTGTGGGAAGAGGAGCCGCAACGGAGCAAGCTACGGCTTTTGCGGATGCGGAAGCCGTAAAGCAAAGTTTGCGGCAACGGAGTCCGCAGAGCCGATCCGAATATAAAACGAAAACCCCACTTTTTGCCTTCCCAAAGCGTTCTCGCGCTTTTTTTGCAAAAAACAGGGCTTTGTGGTGGGAACGACAGAACTCGAATCTGTGACCTCTTGCATGTCAAGCTGGATTGCAAAGCGAAAAACACAATATGTGGTGTTTATAAAAAATAGAAATTACAATATGTTGTGGCTCAAAGCGTCGCTTCGTTTTTGACACCATATTGACATCGACCCTGTGCATATTTTATTATAACGCAAAGAAGAGTGGAAGGCAAGCGAAAAGGGCCGAGGATTTACCCCCAGCCCTATTTTTTCTATTACGAATCTATCTCGGAGGTGTCTTCACGCGGTACCTCATCGATTGGCGTAACATCATCTTGGCCGTTTATAGGCAAGTCTTTTTCGCACCACTTTAGAAAGCGATCTTGCTCATCTATTCGGGAAATCATCTCATTGGTCTCTCTATTTGCTGCGAAGTTGTAGCCTGAAACCATGCCGACCACGCCCATGATAAGGAGCACGGACAACTTGATAAGGCACATGACAACGGTAGCAAATGTTGGGTTCACGATGAGCTCCACACCGATGGAGACGGAAAAAATAGAGGCGATTGCCGTCGTAAAGAGGGTTTGCGCCGTCTGGATTCGAATAATCGTTTTTGTCTTGATCCCACCGGACGGAGAGCTCCTCCAAATACCGTGGCTCTCGTTGTCCGTAATGTAGCTCTCGTCGTAATGCAACCGCTTCACATGCTTTGCTTTGACGATTGCCTTGACCTGTTCTTTGGTGAGGTCCGGGAATTTTTGCGGAAGTTCCTCCTCCGTGTACAGGTTATACGTCACTTTGAACTTCTCAAGACTGATGCACACTTCGGAAAGAATACGCTTGCGAACGTTATCGACGTCCCATTCCTCCCATGCGCGGCAATATTCGGAAACACGAAGCGTGAGATCCCCTTTGATGATCTTTTCCCTATTCTCGGAAAGCTTTGCCTTCGCTGCCTTCCACCCTTCCGTTTCCCGTCCCTTTCTGCGCGCATACGAGCGTAAGATCAAGTGAATGGAGACCGTGCAAATGTACATGAAGAGACTCTGAAATGTAACGTCCCTCCAATTTAAGTCCCCGCCGAAAGTGATACGCGTCATATACGCCATCGCGACGAAGATCACGAGGAAGCCGACGATCGAAAGCATGATAGCGTTCATGTAATCCTGAAACACTTTCGCCGTCTTATTCTGCCGACGCCGAAATATAGGTTCTTCTGCAGGATCCTGCAAGGGCTCTTTGTCTCGGAACATCATTGACCTCCCACAATACCACTCTTTATGACGGTCTTCACAGTCTGTGCTTGCCGTTTATACTTCAAATGTAGCATCCAAAATATGTCGTACAGAATAAAGCCGCCGAGAGCGGAAGCCTCGATAATGCAAAAAGTCGACACATATGTCTCGAAAATGGGCAGCAGGAAGAACCCGCTGAGCGACATAAAAAGAACGGAGAACCAATTCACCACAAGTCCCTTTGCCACGAAACGGCGAAGAAGTCCCTCCAAAAACGGCACAGAATTGATGAGAACGACACAAGCTCCGATCCCCAGCTTTGTCCCCGTCGCCGCCTTCATAAAAGGAAGAAGCGACGCTGTCGCGACGATCATGGGGAGAAAATAAAATACGATGGCGAGCCAAAAGAAGATATATCGTTGTTTCTGATAATCCTTGTACTTATTCATCCGCATCCTCCGCCTTTAGATGCTCGATGGCGTCACTGATCGCCTTCCGCTCTGCTTCAGTCTGAGGCCCATTCCCAAGCAGTTTCAACACCGCCCGTCCGAGCGCGATTTGCGATTCGTAAACCTTGTTCATTCCGCTGTAAAGGCCCTTTTTTCTGCCGTTTAGCCACTGCATAAGTTTACTGAATGCGACCTTGCCGACAATGAGGAACGTGATGCAGGCAACAACCGCAAGGACGCTTCCCCATATGTAGGAGTATTCATCTATCCAGCTTAGAGTGTTCCGCCAGAAGTTCGCGGCGGGGTCTTCTTCCTCGCCTACCATAGACAAAATATATTCTTCCACGCTTCCCCACTCCGCGAGAATCGCGTTATAGTATTCCTCGTAGCGGTCGCCATACATTGCCTTGAGACGGGAGAGCAGACCTTCGACGAGGAGCCGCATGCCATCATCTTCGCTTTGCGTTTCGGGTGTCTCGACGATCTCTTCGGGAATTTCGAGTGGGCCATCAATGGACTCCACCGACATTTCATCCGCGGAAGTTTCAGCAATCTCTGCGATAGGAGATGCGGCTTCGGCTACAGAGGCCCGCACGTTCCCCGCGGTGACGAAAACACCCGCAGTGAGGAACATGACGAGAATGAAGCTCACCGCGAGCCGTCCAATGGTTTTGAGTTTATACATTATAGTTCCTCCTTAAAGTTGATGATTTTAGCGATCTCCACGCTCGTAAACGAGGAAGGGTCGAGACCGAATGCGGCAATAAAGTCCTCCAGAGAAAGTTCTTTGTTGTTGAGGCGAAGATTGCTCTGATATTCTATGCAAGAAAATTGATATCGTTGGTGTGGCTTGCTCTGAGTATTTTCTCCGAGATCATAGTAGCACTTTTGATATCATCGTCAAAGCGTGTCGCAAAGTCCTTCTTTAACGTTTCAAGCATTTTCTCGATCACGGACATCTTCTCGCGGAGTTCATAAATCTCGGGCGTACCCGAAATGGATCCATCCACGTTCTTGAGAAGAATGGATTCCACTCGATAGCGGTCCACCTGTTCGCCGTGCATGTAGAGCGCGACCTCAAGGAAAAGCGTGCCCGCTTTCAGTCCATTGAGTGAGATGTCGCCCGAGGCGGGAATCGAAAGTGTGTCCTGCGTTTGTCCGTTTTCAAAGCTATTCGTGTATGTGAGATAGAACTTTCCGCTCACTTGGGGAAGAACGAAGTGTAGTTTGAGCGCCCCGTCTTCCAAGAGAAAGGGCGATCCGTCATCGAATCGCCCAAGCTGTCCTGATTTAATCGTGATTGTTCTCATGGATCGTTTATCTCCTGTTTATAAGTTTTTACGGTCTCAATAGAGGGTACGTTCGGATTGTATGAAAGCACGAAATAATTGGTTTTTCGTTCAATTCCCGTGCCGTCAACATCAAGCTGGAATTTTATCTCTCGGAACTCCCCCGTACTCTCGTCAATGGTACGCGCGATAACCGCCCCGCCAGAACTGATCCTCGCAGAATGAATTAGCGTGTACGACCCGAATTCGAAATTGCTCATTCCGATGGATGTATTCACAACTCCGTAACAAGGCAATAGAAGATCTCCGTAAATCGGTGCAGTGAAATGCGTGTTTTCCTCGTCTGTCGGCGAGAAATAATAGGCATAGCAGTCCAACATGAGCTTGTTGGCGATGCTTTTGCTCACATACCTCGTATGAATAACGTGTACATAGCTGTTTTTCAGTTTTATCGCTTCGCTTGCAGTCACCGCCTCTTCGGCACTGGTCGCGTTCGTTGCGGTGTCTGCGATTTCGGCACGAGTAGCACTTTCGGCGCTGGTGGCGTTTTCGGCATGAGTCGCCTCTGCGACAGGAACTTTCCCTTCTATGACCGCGAGGAGCATCGCTTTGGTTGCCGGTTCGTTCATAATTCCTCCTATTGACGAGTTAGATCCATGCCGGCGTTTGAGGCATGGTCTTGGTCTTCGTCACGTCAAGCCACGCCAAATACCACGCCTGCAGCTCTTCTTCCTGCTCGGCGGTGAGCGTTCTGTACCACGCTGCGCCGCGATTGATAACGGGGAAGCATACGCGTTCTCGCTCCATGCGGAGATATTCTATGTACTCATCTTCCGAATACGGATGATAGACATGTATACCCTCGAACTCGTCATATGCTTCTTGTGCGGACTCGATAATGGGCTCAATGGGTTTCCCTTCTCTTCCGCCCGTTTCTTCCCAATACGCGATTGTCAAATAATAGTTTCCGTCATCTCCTTGTATTACTTCTTTCCCTTGTGCGCGATATTCCCTTACTTGCTCTTCCACTGTTTTAATGACTTTTTCGGGGATTGCTTCATGGTGTTTTACAAGGATTTTATCCTCGTAAATGTACCCTTTCGTAAGGTCTGGGTCGATGAGCTCTTGCGTCTTATTTTCATAATAAATTTTCATGCGTATCTCCTCCACGCAAAGATTTTTATAGCCGGCGGCTGAACGGTTGTACTTTTACCATAAGGAGAGCTCGTCGCGCCCCTAAGACTTGCATCATCGGATTGCGAAGCCCCCGAATCCCCATATGCGGCGTTAAAGTGCACAACATTGTCGGTACCGCCGTCGCCGCCCTTTTCGCCATAAGAAGTTGTCGTTGCCGCGTCTCTTATAGCTCCTCGCAGTTTTGTGGTCATGTTGGTAGGATTTCCACCAACATAAAATTTACCAACAATATTGGGTAAACCCGCTTCTTGATAGTGAGCAGAATCGGCGGCGTTTGCGGCTATTGAATTTCTCCAAGTCCATAATGCGCATCCCTGTTGGATGGGTGACCATGAACCGCCGAATAAATGCGCGGGGTGATAAGCGTCGGTTGTGTTGGTGGCACTCGCGTAATTCCAACTGATGTATATCGTCCCAATCGGATAGGCTTTCAGCGGATCAATATCGGACTTCTTGGCATAGATGCTTTCGATTTTCTTGACGAGGGTGGCGGCACCGTCCTTATCCAGATATTTTCCTTCCATATGCCAGCCTCCTTACGAAGAGAAAAGTGCGGTCACCTCGGTCGCCGTCATCGCCGTCGGAAGATCGGTAGTCTTTGCGTATCCTGTAAGGTCCATGCGCTGGCGGCCAAGAATCTCCCACTTTCCGTTGACGTAAATATACTCGGTGTACAGGTTCTGAGATTCGGATCCCGATGAAACGAGGTAAACGGTGGCCGCATTCCCTGTCGAAGGAAGAGAGGTCACGACGGAAATGGTAAACTTTGGAATCGACGAGAGTTTGTTGTCTACGGTGCTTTTATCGTAGTAATTCTCAAGCCCGGTGATTTTAAGCAAGTTTTGAATCTCGTCCGCCGTATAGCTGGGTTTACTTGCCGCTTTTGCCCATGCGGGCACGGTAGGATCGCTCTCACTCTGAACTGCGCTGTCTGCTTTGGCGAGAGAAGTCTGTACTGCACTCGCAAGGTCGGTCTTAGGGATCCCCGTTGAAGATTTCTGATAGCGCTTTTTTACTTCGTCCGCGATGATTTTAGCGCCGTCCGCATCAAGATACTTTGCCATGTTTTTTACACTCCTTTTTAATTTAGATTTTTTTATTTTTTATTGAAACATCCCTTCAATCTCACTGATTGGGATAGCCTGAATGTTGTCTATCTGGTTTTGGAGAGTTTCATCTGCTTGTCCGCGTTCGCGCTTCTCCGCATCGAGCTCCAAAATGTCTGCCTTGTTTTTGTCTTCGGGATGACGGTGATCGGCACGCGCATACTTGGTCGCAACACCGACCTCCCCATCCCCTTGATCCATAAGAGGGAGCGTCTCGGCGGGCGGAACGGTCTGGTCAGGCACTGGGACTCCGCTGTCTACCCATCCATTTTCGCCGTAGATCCAAACGGTATGGCTTTCCGCGCTCCACGCGTAATCCTTCTCGTCTGCATTTTCGGCAGCGAGGATGGCAGCATTTGTACCGAAGTACCCTTTGAAATGCTCTGCTTGTACGATCTGTTTGTGTAGCGCCTCCTCTGCCGCCTCACGCACCTTTCGCTCCTCTTCGATGAGCTCTTCCGTCTGCGGCTTGGTATAGTACGACGCAACAGAAGGCAGCTCGAATTGCACGTTCATGCGCACAACGATCTTTAGATCGGCGGTCGGCCAACTTCTACATCCGAAAAGCACCCTCCCGCTTGAGTTGATGGTTTTGATGCGCACTTTACAACGCAGATATTCTACCGCGCTGTCATCCGCGGGAAAAATATCCACATGAAAGGATGGATCGTACTCAGGAATCTGTGCGAATTGCTGCATCAGAGGACCCATCCAGCCCGTCGTCCCCGCGAGCAGAGTGAGCGTACATTCTTTGATGCCGTTTGCGAGAATATTCTCGCTCCCGAGATAGCGAAACCGTGCGCTCCCGTCCTCGGTGCGTTCAAGGGTATAGAGATCGAAGAAGTTGGCATCCTTGTCCGTGATGACGGCATACATTTTCCCGAATTGCGCATCTGCGGCATCCGGCAATTCCGAAACGTATTCGATAGCTTCTCCGACAAGGTTTTCGAGGTTCGTAGCAGCGTTTTCCGCACGATCTGCTTGTAATTTTGCCTGAGCAAGCGCTTCCTCCGCCTCGATCTGCGCACTCTCCGCATCGTCCCTATGCCCCTCCGCCTCGGAAACAAGCATCTTTACTTTATCAAAATACAGCTCCGAGATGCTATTGAAGTCGACGACCTCTTCCCACCAGCCTGCATTGAGTACGCCTTCCTCATCATAGGGAGAATTACCCTTGTTCCCCTCCTTAATGGATTTGACAAACGCGCCGTACTCTCCCCTATCCGGGAAGAAGGTGATCTCATTCGCGCCATAGGTGAAAGTCTCATTCCATGCGTAGATCGCGCGGGCAGCATAATAGCCGTTTTCAAGGTCACTGCGAAGCGATGCGATATGCGAGAGAATGTCCTTGTACACATCTCGGGCTGGCTCATCCGTGAGAATCTCCGGTACGCCTCGCCCAACGGTAAAGTTCGTTGCCGAGCTCGCAACACATCTCCCGTTTGCATAAAAGAAGAATTGCGCCCGCACGGTTCCATAAAGCCGCGTAATCGAACCATCCGTATCAAATGACCAAATGCACATCCGATATTTCAGCATTTCTTCGGGGAGGTCCACCACATGCGCCATTGGCATGCGGCTCGTCCAAACGCCGTTCGGGAGCTGGAAGGCCGCTGTCGCTTCGCTGTTTACCGCAAACGGAGCGACGACATAGATCGTGCCGGTTCCCCCTTGATAGACAGGTGACGGGAGAGATCTTACGACCGTGCCGTCATTTCCGATAAAGAAAATCATGAGGATTCCTCCTGTCAAAGTTTATCTTTCCATACAACGCCTTTGTAGACGTTGCGTTTTGCAGTAAAGAAAATCGGCGCGAATGTGTCCCCCGCCGAAATCTTCATGTTTTGAGCGAGCAGTAGGTCGCCGCCCTTGATTCTTCGCTGTTCGGATTCGTCGCCCTCTTCATCCATTACGTTCTCCGGAGGGCACTCCGTCTCCTTTGTCGCAATCACCCATGCCTCGCCATCTGCCGTAAATTCCATTCGCCGCATCTCGAGACCGAGGCCGTATTGGGTGCTTCTTATGCTTATCTCCATCACCCTCGACGGATCCTCTTCAAGGATCCGCGACAAGCTGATACCGCTTGAGGAAAGGCGATCTGTGAATTTATCGATCGGCTCCTTCAGAATGTAGAGGCTGGCTTTCAGCTCACTGTCCACACTGCGCACGGCGGCGCAATACGAGGCAAGAGCGGAGCCGATGATGAGCCCCTTTCTGTTCGTCACGAGATAGATCTGTACATTCACCTGTAATTTCTCGCGGCTGTCTTTGCGCAGGATGAAAGGCGCCTTGCCGACCGTGGAGAAATATCCGCCCGAACTCACAGGCTTGTCGTCCTCATTCAACAGACCCGGCAACCGGAACGGATCGCCGCCGAATTCCTTCCCCGAGCGAAGATCGAAGTTATAATAATACATCCGCCCGTAATAGTCCGCATAGGGAAGATCTTGCTGAAAATACCCGCTCACGGCATCGTTGCCCGCTTTCCCGTTCGTCCTGTATTCTGAAGAAGTGCCTGCCGAATAGTTATCCTGATACTCCCACGAAAAGACGATGGAATTTCCGTACGCAGATGTGACCACGGGAAGGCAGACGGCGGGGATGCTCCCGTTGAGACTGTACGATTCCCCCCACGCGACAACGCAAGAGACCGGGAACGCATCCATATACCCATTCATTTCTTGCGTAAAGGCACTCCATAGCCCGTTCAAGATCCGAACCCCCATCATGCAATCTTCGTCTGCCGTCTCACTATCTCCTATGACGATGTACTCCTCATAGACGATATTTCTGTCGAACGCCATCTTGTCTGACACCTGCGAGTACCGCTTGACGGAAGGGATGCCGATAAATTGCGAAATGCGGTTGAAGTCCCGCGTGAGCGCGACCGTGCTTCGGATGTACGTCGGAAGGATCTCCGAAAATACTGCCGAAATATAGTAGTCCTCATTGAACTTCATGCCCGCACGCGGGATCTGTGCGAGACGGGAAAACATGTAGGTGCGCGAGATCTCGGGGTTCCCCATACGCGCGATCACACCCTTCAGATTTTCGCCGAAGGAGCGGCTTTCAACAAGGTTAGAGAATTGGTTATAAATCCTTGTTGCGGGAATCTCATACTCCGTATAATTTGTCTTGGTCTGCTTCACGCGGGCGTTGTAGAAGGGCGTATATGTTACCCGGAAGCAGAGTTTTGCATAATCGTTGTTTTCGCTCTTGGGAGAGAAATTTCTATCGCCCGTCACCTCACGGATGATATTCACGATGGCGTAATGCTCGAAGATAGGCGAAATCGGGTGTTCCTGCTTGAAATTGAGTGCCGTGATGTTCTTCTCGCCCTGTGTATACATTAGGCCGTACGCTTTGCTGTACGGGTATTGTGAATCGTAAGAGGAGAGCTGCGAGCTGTAGACGGAGCTCTCAAACAGGTATGCCGTGATGTCTGCCGCCGCCTCTACCGTGTTCCCCTCTTCGTCCTCTGTATTGTAAATGTACTCGAGCTTTTCTACGGTGTATATAGGACGCTGGGTTGCGATGAGCATATTCGATTCGGTGATCTGGACATACGTCTGTTCTGTCCTGACGCTCCTCGCCCCGCCCGCATACGGCTCAACGGTCACGCCGTCGTAGTCTTTGAGCTTGCTGATGAGGTTCTCGGGATTGCTGTCGAGCTCTGTCGCATACTGCTCGATCGTATTGGCGACCGTATTCGCGATATACCGCCTGTTTGCGTGCATCCACTGTCTTGTCCCGCCATAGAGGTCGTAACTGACCTCATAGTACCACTCCCCCGCCCCATCTTTCTTGGGTGTGAGACGTGGCTCACCGTGTACGATCTGCCCCACCTGTTTCAAACACTCCCGAAGCGTCTGCTTGGTGAAAGAGAATTCGGGCGCGGGGATCTTATCGAACTTTTCCGCTTGGCTCCCCGCCTCATAGGTGTATTTCCCGTTTTCCCCGACAACGCCCTGCAAGCGGAACCGCGGCTTCTCCCCTCTTCGGATGGGCTTCGCAAGATCGCAGAGCCTGTTGATCACCTCCGTCACCGTCCACTTCTTGAGCGGAAGTCGATTCTCCACGACGATGAAAGTATATTCGACAGCAAACTCCGCAGAAAGCCTTTGTCCACCAGAATCTAAAGAGGGGCTCGAAAAACCGAATTCATAATACACAACATATATCCCCGACTTTAATATTGTGCTGTAACCAATATCCTCACCTGTCGGGCCAGAAAATGTGCGAAAAAAAGTGTTTTCGAATATGTTAACCCCATTAAATGAAACAGTCTGTTTATAATAGGCATTAGATGCAGCGGCGGGATGATAAAAAAGAACAGTATGGGCGGATGCGAATTCAAAAAATACTCCTGCTGAAAGCGGAGACACATAATTCGCCGGTGTATGGGGTAAAAAATCTGGTATTTTTGACATGGCCTTTCTCCTTGACTTCCCTTGCTCTTTATGATAAGATTCATATTGAGGTGAATTCATGAAAAAAATTTTGATAAATGTTTTTCTTGGCCTTGTGTTTGCAGGATCCTTAATTGCATTGATTTATCTTGCAATTATTTTTGCACAGTTATCCGAATGTCCTACCTTGTACGTACACATCGTTGAATATCCATCACAGTATTATTTGGCTCAATCAAAACTTATTGAGGCATGGAAAAATTATCTTGTACTCGGGATTTCCATGTGCTCTGTTTCGGTTTTTTTCTCAATTTGTACTGCCGTTGTTTATAATTTTGTGGACTTTTCAAGATTTTTGCATTGGCGCAAAGTCCAACGAAATGAAGCGAGGAAACGAAAAATCGTACGCTTACAACAGCAGATAGATCGCGAAGAGGAGGAATAAATGAGAAATTTTGAGTGTCAATACTCTTTGATTGCAGGTTCTGCGGGCCTCGCATTCTCCGTATAATTATTCCCGATGGCGTTTGTGAAGGTGAGGGTATCTACAACGACGAGCTCAGCGAGTTTTGTCACCTCGATGAGAGCGAGATCGTGATTGTAGAATCCGCTCCCTAAGATGCTCTCGTCTGCGACATCGTCGGCGATGACAAATTGTTTTACGACTGTTTCGTCGTGCACGACGTCCTCCTTCGGGGTGTTGCCGAAATAGACGACATTATGAATGACGATCTCCACAGGCGTAAGGGGCGCGAAGCGCTCCTTTTTGATATTCCGAAGGGAGATCGTTACTTCATCGAGACGCTCGTCGAGAAGCTCGGATATCTTTATGGGAAGTACGAGTTTCGGAGTGCGGTTGATACCGTCGATATAGACGGCGACGGAATTGTGAACTGCCATATTTCGTATCACTCCCTTCCCCCGTTTGCGATGGGAGAAATTGCGCCTGCGCGGAGCCTTGCGAGCCCCGTGGAGATGTCTTCTCGCTTTTCCTTGATGTTGAGTTCACGCACGCTTTGCGTGTAGTCGATCGTCTTATTGACGGCAAACACAACGGCATATAGTCCTGCGGAGACGGCAGCCCCTACCGGCCCGCCAACCGCGGCACCTGTCATTGCGCTCATACCTAAGCCCACAAAGGCGTTTGCGGCTTGCATCCCGAATTGTAATTTCTGTTCATATTCTCGCGCGCCCGTGCGCATTTCCACCGTGGAGATCTCATTTTGCGCGAACTTGTTGGCATAGTGCACGAGTGCGGCGGGAGCAATAAGGCGTTTGAGGGCACTTCCGACGCCCGTCATTCCGCTTGACCCCTCGCCCGGGTCCTGCTCCCGAGCCCCGCCGGTGGGGGACGCCACGGGCTCGCTCCCCCCTTCGCTGCCCGAGTCTAATTTGATCGTGATCGTAAGCGCTCCGTCCATCACTTTTCCCACCCCGATTGAATCGATGTTCCCGGATTGACGATCAAATATACGACGTATTTTCCGGTCTCTTCATTGTATAGGAAATCGCTCTCTTCAAGATCGAGCGTCACCTTCTTCCCCGCGGGAAGTTTGACGTTGTTTCTGCCGCAATGCACATAGCAATCGTTATTTGCCGTAAGGTTGAGCCGCCCCGGAGCGGAGGAATCTACCTCCCTGCTGTATTTTCGATAACCGTCGGGAAGATTGACGAACTCCTCATCGTCGACGAGCTCAATGAAATTGACGTTCAGACCGATATTGGAGACATCTTTCTGTGCCTGTGCGGGCTCATCTGCGATCATCCAATATATGGTCTGCTTTCCTTCTATCGTGTAAAATACGAAATGGGCGACATTGAGCTTTCCCTCGGCAAGGAAGTCGTAGATCTGTCCCGTATCTTTCGTGAGCGGGAGCTGCAAGGAGAGCGCAAAGGCAGATGCGGAGGCAACCGACTGCCGCTTGCTCTTTCCTGCGTAGACGTCGCTTGATAGCACATTGGAGCGGGAGAGCTCAGCATTGAGAACGGGGAGCAAATTATCCGGCGTGTCGATCGCAACGGATGCCGCCCGCGAATTCACGCCGCTCTGCATATAATTTAGTTCGATATAGACGGTCATAGGCGTCCCTTCCCCCACGCCCGGGAAGATGGAGACCGTCCCGGGAAGCGCAATACCGGCGCGGATCCCAACCGAATATTGTTTCACACCGTCTTCAGGATCATTTGGAAAGAGCATGCTTTCCGCGCGGCTGAAATACTCATTGACTCCGTCGAAAACTTTCAGGACGAAGTTGTATTGATCGGTCTCCAATCTCTCGAGGCTTTCCGTTCCGTCTGCCGCCGTCTTGGGCGGAGGGATTGGGATGATGAAATCGAGCACGAGCGACCATGCACCTGCGTCTACGAGCGTTCCGAGGTTTTGCGAAGCGGTTGGGCGTAGAATACCGTCGATGAAGCGGATGACGGTATTCTCCGTACGAATCGGCTTGCTCCTCTCTCCCGCATTCACCCAAATGCGAAATTTCAGATTGGGATCGACGAGCTGTTCGTTTAGTCCCCTCTCGAACTCTTTTGCAATCGAATACAAATCAAGCATAATCGATTTTCCCTCCTGTCTTTGCGGCGATGCGGCGGGCGAGCTCCCCGCAGAAGCGTTCCCACCATCCTTCATTCGGGTTTGTCTTTCCCCGCCACTTGGGAGAGATCCACGGAAATTCGGTATACGGGGCATAGGGCGCAATATTCTCATCCACGCCGACAACAAGTCCGTCTGCCGTAACCTCATAGCGGAGTGCGTTGAATGCCATATTGCCTGTCGATGTCCTATATCGCGTGTTTGGGTTCGGCACCCATTCTTCGCGCATCTCTTCTACTGTTTGAATGCAAATATCAATGATTTCCGTTTTTGTCATACGAGCCCCCACGGGTCGTCTATGGATTGTAGCCGCAGGAGGAAGTCCACCCCAAGCGGGATCCTGAACATGCGGAACGCCTGTTTCGGTGCACTGCCCGGGTCAATGCTACACTCGAGGATCCTGTAACATGCGCCGTCCCCCGTGACGATCACCCCGCCGATCATATACTTAAAACGGTCCTTCGTCCTGATGGTTGTTGTTGTTACGTTGAAATCCTGTAAATTTCCGAATGTCCGCCTATACGCCGATGAGCGGGGATCTACGAATTCAAAAGAAATTGCCATTCCCCCAACGGTGGTCGGGTCGTTGCGCGTGTGGTAATAGGTCGCCTTTGCCGTATTCTCCGCATGCGGGTTGAGCACGTCCATTGCATCGCGTATCATATCGTTCTCCTTCAGCTCCCCGCATAGAGGATGCTCACGCCGAGCTCGGGTACCCGCCTCATCAGAATTTGCTTTGCGAGCTCATCGATCGCCTTATGCCTCTCGTTGTCGTCGGTGGACAAGTACAGATTCCCGTTTCTGCGGATATAGACCGCCTGATAGAGCATCGCCCCGAAGAGGATCTTTCTGAGAGATGGGACGTGTGCGAGTAAATGATCCTGTCTGTCGTGGCGTGCGGAAAATTGATGGATATAGCCATAGATCATGTCGCTCGCCGTGCGCGTCACCATTTCAATGACCGCCTCTGGTGTTACAGTCTCCGTCTCCGCGAGGTCGGCTCGGAGGTCTATCCCGCGCGAGAGCAGGGCCTTCTCGGTTAAAAGGTATTGACCGCTTTCATGGTCAAATGTCATGAATTCGTCGTTGTAAGGTTCCATAAGGTCCCCCTTTGTATGGAAAGAGGCTTGGCAAGCCCAAGCCTCTTAGAAAGCTGTTTAATTCGCTCTGCTGCCGGGAGCGGTGACCGTAAGGTCGGCGGAAGGACATTCCGTGCCGTTTTTGAGAATGGGAATGATCCCCTTCGGATAGCACACCTCCACGCCCCATCGGGTCTTGGGCTGAAGGCGCTTTCCTGCACCGTTCGGGCTGTCGATGATCTTGATGTACTCCTGCCCCGAAATGCCTCTGTCCGTGGCACTTGCGGCACATACCATTGCCTCCGTGGCATCGAATGCCGTCTTGGTGGAGCCGACCCATTCGCTCGCTCTGTTCCAAAGCGCCTTTGCGGCGATATAGCACGGCATGCCATCGATCTCGCCACAATACATGTTACCCCACTCCTTACGGGCTTCCGGAGAGACCGCGCCATGTGCGAGCATGGACTGTGCATAGTTCGAGCCGCCGATGAGAAGTCCCTTGTCGGAGAGGAGTTTCGAGCGGAACGACGGACGCATGATGACCTGCCTTTCCTCGAAAGGAAACGCCTGAATGCCGTTGTCTTCGTCGCCGTCGTCGAGCATCGTACTCGCATCTTGGATCGCCGAATAGTACCCACCCGTCTCGGGAAGCTCAACCGCAATGCCGTCCCATTTCGATGCAGCCTTCGCGGCATTGTAGCGCGCCGCGAGCTGGTGCGCAAGCGTGGATGCGTTGATCTCTGTTGCGATTCTGCCGCCGATGTTTTTGGTCGTGTTGTCGAACACATTGACAGGGCAAAGATCCTGCTGGACTTCGGGAATGTCATATACCCTATCGTAAAGATAGAGAAGGTTGAGATCGTACTCCGCGACCTCGGAGATCTCCGCATCGTCCTTATTGAAAAAGCCGCCGTTGTTGGAGTCGCCGACCTTGCGGGCATCCGCCTTTGTCGGCTTTACTTTGAACATGCGGATCGTGGAGGCGCCCGTTTCCTCCTGTTGATTGATGCCCTTGCCATTCCTATGGATGAGATCCATAAAGATGTTTTCCTTGACCTGCTTCGCCGCCAAAATTTGCGTGGCGGTATTGTTTACGTTATAAGTCATATCTGCCATTTTGTTCTATCCTCCTTATTTAGATTTCTCCGCTTAAAATTTTGCGTTTCATTTCGTCCGCGGTCATGTCCCCATAACCCTTTGGAGCTACGGCGACGGTTCCGCTGTAGCCAAACCTGTCGGCTTGCGCCTGTGTGTACTTTTGCATTTGCTCTTTGAGCTCATCGAGCTCTTTGAGTGCTGTCTCGACCGCCGCGAGCCTATCCGTAAGCCCCTTGACGATTTCCGACACATTCTCGTCAGTCTGCGGATCGGATTCCCCTTCCGTCAAACGAGAAGTCTCCGAGGATTCCTCTTCTGCGGGTACAGTCTCTTGGGACGTATCTTCATGCTCCGTCGTCTCGCCCTCAGGCTTCTGCTCCTCGGAGCCCTTTGCGGATGATTCGTCTGCAGGATCCCCATCCTCCTCTGCGGGCGGCTGTTCCATCGTTTGGATTTCCTCAGTACTCTCTTTTTGAGGACTTTCCGCTTCCTCTGCTTTGGGCCCATTTACGGAATCGAGAAATTTTTTCTTCTCCTCATCCGGAAGGGCACCGTAGAGCTTCATGAGCTCCTCTGCCGTGTTCCTTTTTCCGAACATGATTTCCTCCTGTTTACAGATCTGTTTTTTCCCTTACGGGTACATCGGACTTTCCCATGACTCCATACTCGCGACTGTGCCGCTTTCCTGTGGCGATCGTCCTTCCGCCGCGCGCTTGCCCCTACGCCGGGTATTCGGGGTATATAAAAAGAACGCCCGCCCGTTGCCTTGTGGTCGCGCTTGCGCTCTTTGAATATCGGATTGAGTTTTTCCAATATCCTTCTAGCTAAATACTCACCCTCATCGGATAAAATGCCCTTCCGTTTTCCTTACAGAACTTCCTATATTTTTCGAACCCGTTTTTCGCAGCGATCTGAGCAGCCTTCGCCTTCTTATCGGAGATCCCGCGATAGACGACGGCCTCTGTCTTGGCATTCCGGACGCTTCGCTCGAGCTCGCGTTGCCTTTGCGTGATTGCATACTCCCGTTTTCGTGCCTCCGCACTTACCACAGGAATCCCCATTCCTTCCCGATACTCCATAAGAGCGTGGCGGCAGTTGAAGCCGAGGAGACCGTTTTTGTACACTCTTCCCGCCTTCGTTGTATAGTAGATATCTGTCGCATCTTCAAGCGGCACGAACCGCTTTCCGTCTTTTGTGGTGCCGCGCGTGCCGTCTAAGGAATAGACGCGCCCCTGCCACGGAGCACACCTGTCTGAACAGTCCTCATGAGAGGATGCGATGACAAGACGACAGCCGACCTTGCGTAGACGGTCTATATTGTCCTGATGCTCCTGATACCGTGCCTCCATCTCTGCGAGATTGCGAAGAGAGTTGCGTTGACGAAGATCGTTTGGATCCATCGCACGATCCCTGCAAATCCTATTCAGGATCGGCTGGACTTTCTCCTTCCACACTTCCGCATAGTACTGTTGCATGGGAACGCCCTTTTGGTGCTGTTCATAAAATAGCTCGCTCAAACGGGCAGATTCCGACGAAGATAGTTTTTCCGCCGCCCGCAATGTGCCGTCTCCCTCCGCTCCGAGCGCAATCAGTACAAAGAGTTCCGCGCCGAACGGAATGCGGTTCCAAAGTGCTCTCTGTCTGTTTGCAAAGTTCCAAAGACTACGCACGATGTCACTCTTCAGGCGGTCGGGTTTTACATTCTTGACTGTCCTTGCAATGATCTGAGAAAGTCTGCTTTCGACTGTTTTCCTCTGGATTCCGCGCAAAAATGCTTCCTTGATGATGAGTCTGATCTCCGTTTGCGCGTCCTCGATGCCGGCAACTGTCCGATTGAATTCTGCCATATCAATAGTTTATGTCGTTAAAGGGCGGCGGCGAAAAGCTCTCCCGCTGTGCCCGTTCCTGCTCCTCTTTTTCGATGATGGCGTAGTCCTCATTGTTCTGCTCTTCGTCGTCGTCGAAATTGAAAGCGGCGTGCGCCTTCTTGCGGGAAATGAGCCCGGCCTGCACCGCCTTAGAGAGGGTGTCGACAAGCACCGTCATATTTGTGAGCCCGGATTTTGACCACCTGATTTCTACGTCGTCCGAATAGCCGTAGAAACGAAGAACGTCTGAAAGAAGCTCATTGGCTGGTTGCTCGAACCGTCTGCGCGCGTTCTCCACGAAGAGTGCCGTTGCGCTCTCCTCTGCGGAAATCTCACGGGCCGTCCGGTTGCTACCGTCCTGAATGTAAGAGGCCAGTGTTGAAACCGAAAGACCAATCGACGTCGCCATACACTCGAGAAGCATATTGCGCGCCTCGCGCCATTCCTGCGCCCGAAGCTCGAATTGAATCGCTTCCGGCTTATTCTCTTCTCCGCCGACGTTATTTGAAGGGTATTTTGTATAGAGAAAACTGTCGAGCCCACGCGGCTGATTACCGGCCGCCGCCTGTGGAGACTGCATGTATTCCGGTACGACAACGCGCCCGCGCGCCAAGTACATATCCGTATTGAAGCAGGTATTATAGAAATCGTACTCATAGAGATATGTCATGATATTCGCAAGCAAGCTCTCGCCCAGCCCGATTTGCGGGACATTTGAGATGTCGTCACTTCCCTGCAAATAGTACACGCCGAGGCTTTTGAAGCCGTTCATCGCTTGCGGAACATTCAGTTTAAAGTCGTAATCATGTCTGAAAGCGGTTTTCACGGCCTTCGGGAGATCCTCCCACTTGATACTGTTATCTCCTCTGTTTGCCGAGAAATATTGGATTGGAGACGTGTTCGCATAAACCTTGTACTCGACGACGGGGATCTCGTTTTCGAACAGTCCGATCTTCTCGAACCGTCTTTCTTCAACAAGATAGTAGCGTCTTCCCCCTTTCTCGACGGGCGTCATATCGTCGTAAAGAGATAAAAAACAAACGCATTTCTCGATTTTCCCGCGGGAATCGCGTGCGAGATAGAACCTATCCGCGCGAAGTTCATCGACCCACAATTCTCCGTTTGCCTTATTGAGTTTGAGGAGGGAAAATCCGCCGCCGAACGCATCCTTTCCCGCCCTTTTCAGTTTACTCTTGAAGGCAGATCTCTGCGCCCAATCGTTTGCGATAAAGTCGAGCGCGGAGCCGATTGGCTTGCCGCCACGTTCCGTCATCGCAGTGGGAATGCGTGCATTTGCGAACATGATCCCGCCGCCGAACACGCTATCTGCCGCTCTATTCACAATCACTGTGCCGATAGACGTCGAAAGGAGCCCGTTTTGCCCGCCGTGAACCCACGGGACATACCCGTCATACCAATAGAGCCACTGCCGCACCCAGCTCTGATAGAAAGTCATGTACGGCGCGGGGAGCATGGAGTAAAAATCGTTGCTGTTTGTCCATTGGAAACGTTTTTGATTTTCCACCACGGAGAGTGCGCAGCGCGGTTGATCTAAGCATATCGACGGCCCGTACTCCATCGAGGTTTTATCTTCCATCGTTTTTCTCCTTCAATAGCTCTGCAAGCATACGGTTCGTCTCGCTGACTTCGCACATGATCGAGGCAAGGAAATTGAGGACGGTTCCATAGAAATTCGTCCTTATGCGCGCATGCCTCTCTGCCTCCGTGAGAGGCGCATCGCCCTCAATCCCTTGTTCTTTTGCGACAGCATCCGCTTTGGCGCACTTCGCCATATATTCCTTACGCGAGAGCTCTACGTCGTGATGAAGAGCCTTGTCGACATATTCTTCGATTCCGTTACTCATAAAAAACGCTCCTCTTCGGAAGATACAGATTGTCTGGATTATTAAAATACACGTTCGCACCGTAGGTGAGCGCGTCCGTGTAGTCATTCGGGATCTCGGGATCAAGCTTGTAGTTCTTCCACGTCACACTCTCAAGCTGATAGACAAGGGGCTCTGTGTCTGCCGTAGTCGGAACAAACTTGCGTTTGTAGAAATCGTAGTACCCGCCAAAGTTTACGATTTTGAGCATATTTTTCGCGAAGCAGTTGTTGACGACTGCATTGTTCTTGATGATGTTTTTGCCCGTGAACCCCTTCACGATATGGTAGCCGTTAATATTGTACCGGAGCTGCGTGACAAGATCCGCCGCCGCACAGTCGACCGCAAAATAACTCCCAACGTGCTCAGTATAAATGTCGTACTTCTTGCACATCTTTTCGACGTACTCGCAGATAAGCTCGGAGATTTGTGAAGGGGCGAGCACGATTCCCGTCTCAGGGGGACTGTAGTAGAAGCGCTCGAGCACGAATCCCTGCCCGTTGCTATAGATTGCAATGGGAACAATGCCCGTGCTGTCGTTCGTGATGGCACCATCGCCGCCCCAAACGATATACGAGAGCCGTTGCCCCGCCGTCTCTTTGCGCCACTCCTCCACGCTGATGTAATGTCGGTCGCGCTTGAACTGCCCATACGCACCGCCCGCAAGCTCATCAAGTTCACCGAGATAGAGAAATTTATACATGAGCGGATTAAACTTCCGCTCGGTCTCGATCTCCTCCAAAGTGACAGAGGAAAGATATTTCTTAATGGAAAGGTAGTTTGCATCGATGAACTCGTAAACTCCCGCAAAGCGATACTTGCGGCAGTATGCGTTCCACCAATGCGCTTTCACCATCTCGGGGTTGCCCGCGATCACGATGCGCGCGTCGATTTCCGCATCGACCGAGCGGATGAATGTCGCGATCGCCTGACGGAGACTCTGCTCATCCTTGAGTTGCTGGGCTTCGTCGCAGATAATAAGAGAAATGGGCTTGCTGCCCTTGAACCCCTTCGAACGGCTGTAGTCGCTCCCGCCGATACCCTTAAAGTAAATCGTATTCCCCTTCCGCGTCTCGATGCGAAGGGGAGACGTCTTTCCCGTGTAAAACCTTCCGTCCCCGATATCCGCGGCAAAGGCGAGGATCTCGTTGTAGAGACTGTCCTCGAGGGAGTTGTAGTGCGCACGCGTCACTACGATGTCGTGCTTCGGATATTTGTTCGCCCAGACATAGACAAGCTGCCCCATCGCGTAGGACTTGCCCGAGATGCGCGGGGAGTACATGATGCACGTCGTTTTCTCCGTCGTGTACAGCCTATCGTATGGCTTGGCGACCTTAATAAATTTCATTGTCGCCCTCCACGCTCGCGTCTTCTGGCTGAATGACGATCTTCGTTTCGCCCTCATCGCTGTCGAAGCTTCTGTCTTCCCTGTCCAGCCCCATGCGCTTGGCGAGGTTCTCCGCCGCCCGCAGACGATCCTTCATCTGCACGTTTCCGTCACGCATCGCCGCCGTGAAGAAAGCAAGCACTTCCTCCGCTTTTGCGATCCGCTTTTCTTGCTCCTGTACCGTGAGCTCTCCGATACGATTTCGAAGGTCAGGTTTTGTCAGGTTTTCGGACCCGACAGACTTCGCCGTTTTTTCGGAATGCCCCGCTTTTTTCGCCGCTTCGGTGGCATTCCCCAGCGCGACGTAAAACTCGCAGAATTTCTCCTGCTTCGGGGTGAGCTTCATTGTTTCCTCCTGTTTTTGCGTATGAAAAAAGCGCCTTGCCGTTCGGCTCAACGCTTCTTTGCTGTTGATTGGTTCTCAGTGATTACTTTTATCAGACCTTAATCCCGAGCCGCTCGTATTCCTTCTGCAATTTTAGCCACTCCGCATATGCCTTCTGTGCAGATTCAGGCGCGTCAAGTCGAAGCCCCCTACGCTCCCCAGCGCGTTCTTCATCTTCATCGGGATAGTATTCAACATAGTCTATAAAAGCACTGTAAAGCCTCTCTTCTTCCGGTCCGGTCATTGTAATTCCTCCTTTAATCTTTGCCACACATATTTTGATAACGCCGCCGCATTCGTTCTGTTTGCTATATAGTCCGAGACGCATTCCGCGAGACATTCAGAAAAATTTTCATTAGCGTATGTACTTACTTCTGACCTTATAACATCAAAACTTTGCCTTGTCTGACGTTTGATATTCTTACAAGCTTCGGAGACAATTTCTTTTGCCATTATGCACTTGTTCCAAGCCAACGTACCCCCGCCATTCGGATATCTCCTTTGGATCAACGCAAGTTCGAGCATGTGTCCCATTTCATGCGCACCGCATTCTCGAGCACCACTATTCTTTGGATGATAGCCGCTCCTACTTGACTGTTCCATTCTTTGCTGAATGGTCGCCTCTCCATTCTTGAAAAAGCTCGGATTGAAGCAAATTTCTCCGTTCGGGCGGGCGCACATAAGTCCGCTACTGCTTGTTGATACACTCCGCAGAACGCCCTTTGCCTGCGGGAATTCTCTCAACACAATATCCATTCCCGATGCCGCACTGTGAACAGACGGAAAGTCAAGTGAATGAACGGAAGCATCAACTGTCACGCCATATGTCTTATGGAAGTATTCCCCGAGTTCGGCGTGAGTCGTGCAGGTTTCTATTCTGTCGCTTTTTGTTGCAAATTCCTGCTCTATCTGACCGCCGTTCGCACCGTCTGTTTCGCCCTGCTCTCGTCCATTCCTATCCCTCCCCTCTTTGAGCCTATCGTAAAAGTCCTGCGGGGAAAGTCCTGTCTTGTTCTTCAACGCCTCCCATGCGTCGCGCGGCGTGGCATTCGGTGGAAGTGAGATCCCGTGCTTTTTGCAGAGTCCGAACGGAAGCCCCGTGTTCCCTCCGCTCTTCGAAGGCGCCTCCTCTCCTTCGTCTCCTTCGAGGATGCGCCTCTTTGTCTCGCTCGCAGAGAGACCTTTGAAAGCGTTTATCGCCCGTTCTACGCGCTTTGCCCTGTCGCTCTTTCCGTAGATCCCTTCCATCCGCTTTTCTCCAAAAAGAAAAGCACTATCATTGTATCACGGTTTTCCCCGTGTGTCAATGGTAGCGCCCGATTTTTCCCCTCCTCCGAACCACGCTAAGACATCTGTCAAAGCGTGGCCCGATAAAGAGAGAAATGAACCGTTCGTGTGAACTTCTTCGATGTTACCATTATAGCACGGAATATCGGAAAATTAGTGCAAACTTTTTGCACTTTGAAAATTTTTTTACAGCAAATTGTACTCTTTAGCCCATCGTCGGGCAATGTTCAGAATGTCATTGACCCAATAGTAATAGGTTCTTCGCTCAATTCCGATAGCAAAGCATGTCTCAAGATCTTTTTCCCGCTCTATGTATCTTCTCCGCATGAGCTCATCCTTCTGCTCTCCGAAGAAATGATTCATCGTCTTCTCGAAGACAAGGCACCAACGATATAACCGCTCCTCTTCCGCGACCATGCGTATCATGCGTTTCTCTACGCCGTTCGTCGAAGATATGATGACGCGCGGCGCTGAGTAGTCGACGCCGAGGCCCTTAAACGCCGAAGTAGCGACATATTCGGTCGCCCTTTTCTTGTTTTCACGGTAGTTGTAAAATTCCCGCTCGATCATTCTGCGCTGCAATCTCGTCATAACTCACCCCATGCTCCCAATATTCTTTGTCCTCATATGCTTCCGAAATTCCCAATCCCATGAAAAACTACGATCATAGACGGGAACGGTGCTCTGCCTTTCCGTCTCCGAATCTGAGCCGCCCGCGCAGGAAGCGGATTTCTGCCCTTCCGAGTATGTAGTCGTGGAACCACGCCGCATCGGTTCGCGCCGGAAGGAGCATGACGGCCGTCGCGCCGCACCCTGCCGCCTTCTTGACCCACTTTCCAATCTGCCGTCCATAAGGAGGATTGCACCAATAGACGTTGCCCCCCAATTTATTGAAAGCCCGTCTGTTTCGGGAGAATAGAAGAGCTTACACTTCGCGTTCTCTGCCACGGCGCAGACGTCAACGGTGAAGTGAAACTCCTCATCCAGCTTGTCAAAGAGCCACCGCGGCGTAGTCCACATATCCGTGTTCGATGAGAAAAGCCCTTTCGTGATCATTGCTTGTCCTCTTCCATGCGGACGGTGATCGCCTTTTTGTCGCCGGCAATGCGACGGAGGAAGGCGCGGATGTCGTATGTAGTATTGAGCGGCTTGCCGTCCACGATGATGATTCCCGTGAGCACCCGCGCATTCTTGCCGATTGCTTCCACGTTCAGTTCAAAAGATTTCATATGTTCTCCTCAATACCGAATAAAGTTCTTGCCGTAGATTTTGTTTACTTCGTTGATGACGTGTCTCATGCCGAGCCCCTGTTTTGTCGGCTTCCACAGCCCGTCCGCGTCGTATGCGCCGCCCTCCATGCAATACTCGTACTGTCGCGGGTGGGTACGCTTCAACCGCACAAAGCGGTCGTCTCCTCGCACCCCTGCGCCAAAGGCGCAGAAAATACAGCCCGTCCTTTTGCACCCCGTCGTACAAAGTTTCCCGCCGCAGTCGCAGAGCGTGTCGGCGTACTTTTGCCCCTTATTGTCATAGACCACTTCGCCATAGACGCTTGCAATCGGCACGTTGTAGGCTTTTATGTAAGCAAGAACGTCCTGCTCCGTCCAAAAACTCATCGGCGCACTTCGAGGGTGATTGCTATCAAAAGCATTGCATCCGACTTTCATCCAAGCCGTTTGTCGTAAAAAACTCTCCTCGGTCATGGTCGCATAGATTTTGTTTTTGTACCCTTGAAGAGGCTTTTTCTTCATCTCGCGGCAACATAGGTGCGAAATTTGAAAGTCCACGTCGAGCAACGGTTCCCACTTTGAAAAATCATATCGCTTGCTAAAGAACCCCCCTATCCCGAGCAACTGCTTGGCTTTCACGGGGAAGTTGTCCTGTGAGTTCGAGGTAGTGCTTGACATAGCACCCCCCGAGGAAATACAGCGGCGGGCGTTATACACACGCTCGGCGACTTCTTTCCCGATAATCGGATAGCCGTATTTGCGTATCACCTCGTCAAAGCGCATTTTGGGGCGCACCATGATGACATCGCCGAATGACTTGACAAATGCCCTGATTTCGGGGTACTCCAAGCCCGTGTCCGCAAAGACTTTCTGAATCGGCAAGCCCATTTTCGAGATGATGTGCGCGAGGACCGTGCTATCCTTGCCGCCGCTGAATGAGAGATACACGTCGTCCACGCCGTAGTATCCCACCCATTCGCGAATGCGCTGTTGGGTTCTCCGTATCTTCATGTCAAGCGGCAACGCTTGAAGTATCCTCAATTCGTCTATTGTCGGCATTTATATCTCCTTTAATCTCGCGCCGCATTGTTGGCAGTAGTTCTTCGCTTTTTCTTTTGCTTCACGCAAAAGAATGTCCTCACAGCTACTGTCATACCAACCAGACCGTGCAATGACATTTCCGCATACAGAGCATAAAGTTGTAACTTGCAAATCGCCGCTAACAGATAACTTCTTCTTAATTATAGGCTCGTGCAGTTCGTTTTCTCTCGTTTCCATGCCGTCTCCTTTCGGTTCGCCTTCGCTCGGAACGTGCATACATTGCCCGACATCCAACAGCGATGGCAGAAGCAACTTCCCGCTCACTTCGCAGTAGGACACGCCGCGTACCACTACGCGCTTCCCGCAGGTATCGCACCCATACTTTTTCTGTCGCTGTGCTTGTTCGAGTGGTGTCATACTTCCTCCACATACATCCATGACTGCGGCGGGCGTATGACATGGCAAAACTCTGACAGCTCCTTCGGCTTGTCGTAGATTTTGAGACTGGAGATATGCCAAGCATAACCATATCTACCGTCATATTCGGGTTTGCTATTCAACTCTTCGGGTGTGTAAAAATAATCGATCATTTCCGTGTGTGTCAAACAAGCCAACTCTTCCATGTGTTCGAACTGCAAACTACCCAAAATAAATTTCTCTACTCGGTAGCACATGAACTCGCCAACAACTTTGCCGAGGAACGGTACCATAAGCGGCTGATATTTTTTCGGTATGCGCTTGAATGACTGCCTGTCGCAACTACAATAAATGAGGGACTTTCTGTCCCAATCTGGGGCTTTCGGAAAGTTCTTGCGGACCTCGACCGTCTTTTCCTGCTCGACCCTCCATCCCATAGCGCGGGCGATGATGAGGAAAACGTAATAGGGTTGAATTGACGTCAAAATTGCTTTCATGTCTTTTCTCCTTTGAGCCACTTGAAAAACTCCTGCGTGCCGACGAGCGATTCGATAACTTCGACGAACTCCACTCTGCCCGCGTCAATGAGTTCCTGCGCGTTGTACCAACTTCTCAAAAAGCCCGTCCGCGCCATTTTTTCACTCGAATATGTCTTGATCGCCGTATTTCCCACATCGTCGATCGCCTTGAACAAATAGCTCTGCGAAAGTCCGCAGAATATCCGCTCCCTGTCCAGCACGACGACCCACCGATACCGTTGAATGTGAAGTTTCATTCCCCCTCCTTTACACCGCGACGCGGTCTCTCGGGCGGTAGCCGCCGAATACACGGTGCAGCTCCTCCATCGTGTCGGCGCGTCCGCCCTTCCTCGCGTAGTCCACCGCCATGTCCGCGCAATTTGCCCGCACAAGAGCTTCTGCCACGGGCGCACACACCATATTCCCGATGCGCGCGATCTGTTTCGCCTTGCTGTACTTTTTCCCGATATACGGCTCAATGTCGATGACGTAGTCCCTCGGCATTCCCATCGCAAGGGCGAGCTCTCTCGGTTCGAGCATTCTCATTCCGATGTCGGATATGAAGTACTTTTCGCCGTCGATCTCAATGATGAGGATCTCGTCCTCGGCAATCGTGAAGTCAAACCCCGCATAGGCGTTCAGAAGGTCGCGCACCTTGCTCCAATAGCCGAGATCCTGCGCCGTATCGATCTTTTCGAGGTAGACCGCGACGTCGGCGTGGTGCGCCGCCTTTGAGGTGATTGTCGGCATCGGTTCGTCCATGCTTTTCCCGTCCATGTTCTTCCTCAAAACACAGAGATGGTGATTGACAAGGTAGTGGCGGGGCTTTGCGTTGATCGTCGGTAGCGGGTCCTGCGGCGCGCTCGCGTGGTCGTCCCCGCCGTAGTAGTGGACGATATGCGCGGCGACAAGCGCGCTGTGGTCGATCCCCGTTACGGTCGGCTGCGGCTCTTCGACGCTTGCGCCCGCCTGCTGATCTCCGCTGAAATACTTTGTGAGATAGCAACTCGTCATGCCGTAGCGGTTCGCCCTGTCCACCGTGCGGAGCGGCTCATCGGCGCATTGCCCACGTGCCTCCCCTTCCTGCTTTTCGGCGTGGTACTGCGTAAGATAGGGCGCGGCAAGGTTCTGTTTGCAGGTCGAGACAATCGTCGAGAGCGGTTCTTTCACGTCGTTGACGCGCGGATCCTGCCCCTTCCGCTCTCCATACCCGATCGGGACAATGGACGGATTGACGACATAGTGGTGCCCCACCGTCGTCGCCGTCGTGAGCGGCTTGTCGATGTCCTGCGGCGCATTCTCGAAATTGAACTCCACGATGAACGGCTTCGGGTTCTCAAGCACGAACTTTCGCATTCCCCGCGCGATCCGCTTGAGGGTGTTCACGACGAGTGGCTTCTTCCGCTCGAAGATGGAAGGCACGGGAATCGTGAAGTCGATGCACTCTGCCGCCGTCCGATACGGCTTCAGATCTGCCGCCTTGCCGTTTGTGGGAGCAGGGAATACGATAGGCGCCCCGTCCCGCCGCGCCACCAAGTAGAACCGCTTGCGGCTCGTCGGCGTATTATAGTCGCACGCTTTCAGAATGCGCCATTCGGCCTTGTAGCCGAGTCCACGGGCGAGCCTGTCCGCCTCCTCACTCTTGTGGTCGAGCTTCAAAAACTCGCATGCTTCGAGGAAGGCAGGGTGACTTTTCGCGATTCCATCCGTGAGCATGGCGACGAAGCCATTGAACGTCTCCGCTTTGCGCGCAGGGTCGGGGACAAAAACCTTCTCCCCCTTCCTTATGGTCTTTTCGACGCACGGACCCCAATCTCTGAACTCCTCGACGTTTTCGAGCATGATGACGCGGGGTGAGACGGAGCTCATCGCCCAACGGAGCGTGACCCACGCGAGCCCTCTGATTTTCTTATTGACGGGCTTCCCCCCGCGTGCCTTCGAGAAAAAGGTGCAGTCCGGGGAGAACCACCCGAGCCCCACGGGACGCCTTTCCGTCGCCTTCACGGGGTCTATCGCAAAGACGTCCTCTTGGAAGTGGGTCGTGAGCGGGTGATTGACGGCGTGCATCGCAATCGCGGCGGGATCGTGGTTGATTGCAAAGTCCACGGGGCGGCCGAGCGCCTGCTCTATACCGACGCATGAGCCCCCACCTCCCGCAAAATTGACGACGATGACCTCTCTCGTGAGATCGTCCTGATATGTAGCCTTGAATGGTGATTTGATCATTTGTCCACCTCTACGCCATGCTGTTTGGCGTATTTTCTTAAATGCACGGCTCTGAACTCATCAAGCCCGCATTTAGCCGCGAGTTTATCTATCTCTCGCAAAGTTTCCTTGCGCACCTCATCGGCTTTGCGGTAGCCCGCTCCGAATATTCTTTCTGCCATTTGATGTTCCGTGCAAGTTCTATATCCGTACTTTTTTCCGTAAGGACACTCATTGCAATCGTCGCATACGGCAACAAGCATATCGGCAATTTTCTCAAGCTCTTTTTCTCTGTCCATCTCCCACCTCAAAACGGAATGTCGCCGTCGTCATCGAATGAGACTTGCTTGGGAGCGGCAGCGCGACGTTGCGGGACATGATCCTCTCTGCCATTCTGCACGTCGTTGCTGTCCTTCTTTTCGCGCTGCGCGAGGAACTCGCAATCCTGCACGATGACATCCACGGCGGTGCGGCGGTTTCCCTTGTTGTCCTCGTAGTTGCGGATCTGAACGCTTCCCGACACGGCGACCTTACTTCCCTTCACGCAGTATTTTGCAATGCTCTCCGCAAGCCCGCGCCACGCCGTGCAACTGAAGAAGTCCGTCTGCCGCTCTCCGTTGCCGTCCGTATAGGGACGGTTGACCGCGATGTCGAAGTGCACGACGGACACGCCGCTCGGGGTCGTCGTGAGCTCGGGATCCCGCGTCAAATTACCAATCAAAAAAACTTTGTTCATACCTTTCTCCTCTTCTTTGCTTCTTTCCCTCTTCGCGGTCGGCTTGGAAGGCTACGCAATCATTCCAAAATTCGCACTCCTTTCCCGAATAATCGCAACCCTTTCGGATGCACTTGATTGCCGCTTTCATGCTTCACTTCCTCCCGACCTTGATGTCGAAGTACCCGCCGTTGATCGCCCGATAAACTTCGTCAGCTTGCTCTTGGTCAATTTTGTTATCAAATTTGCCCTCCTCGATCTCGGGGTACCCATACCAATCAAAGAGGCGGTCGATAATATTCTCGAGTTTGTCGTTTGTGAGTGTTCTTCCGTTCAAGGCGCAGTGCTGAATGAATTGTCCGAGAGCCGCCCGAAGCATGGGGCCTACTCGCCACCGCGTCATAAGTTCATCGTAGGTCTCGCGCGCGCCCGCGCTTGATGAGTAATTTATATTTTTTTTCTTACTTACTTCTCTTGTTTCTTCATACTTCTTACTTCTACCTTCTTTCTTCTCAAGAAGAGGCAAATCGGTAGCAAAATGTTTTTTGCTTTCTGTTTGCTCATCGCTTGATTCCGTTTTGCTTGCCGTTTGCTCATCGCTTGATTCCGTTTTGCTTGCCGTTTGCTTGGAATTTACTCCAAGTTTGCCTGCGGCTGAACGGATTTTAGAGCGATCGAGGGAAACGCGCAAAAGATTAAATGCCATTTTACTCGCTCCGCGAAGATCGGGCTCCGTATCATCGAACATGTAAGCAAAGATCGCGTTGTAGATTGCGCCTTGTTCTTCAAGCGTAAGTTCATTGCCGGGGTCGCTTACCGCCTCATAGTAATTGCGAAAAAAAGTAAAACCGTTCATTTTTTCACCTCTTCAGCCCGTAGATGCGCCTGATTGACTCGTCGATCGGAACGCCTCCCTCCAAGTGGTACTTCTCCATGAACGCAGCATAACCATCCGCATGGATCTCATCGTGGTGTACCCTGCATAAACAGAGCGCTTCTCTTCCGACATGGGTGGCCTCTTTACGGTCATTTCCCATGCCGATGGCATCTACATGGTGAAGCTCTCCGCGTCGCCCGCATACCGTACATTTCTTGTTGACAAGACACAGATAAGTGTAGTCTTTGATGTCGTCGACAAAGTCGAGTATGGGGAATTTAGTGGGAACATTCTCCCTCAAAATAAAGTCGATGAGAAAACGCTGAAATCTGCACACAAGGCTCATCGGAGCATCGGAGAGGGAGAATATCTTGTCTGCAAGCGTGTCGATATGCTCGGCCCAAAAATCGATCTTGAATGCCTCCTTGACTTCCTCCCTCGAACTTCCGGACCAATCCGCTATGGCACCGATGAAAGCATAGCATGCCCGCCTCTGCCTATCCGAAAGCGAACGACTATCGATGGGCTCGACATAGACTTCCTTTACCTTCCTGTGCGCAAGCAGGGCAACGGGGATCTCTGCGTATATGACGCAAGTTCCGTCGGATAGGATGTCATGGACCCGTCCTTTCATCATCATTTCTCTCCCCCCTCTTCATCGTGCGGAGTCGGCGCGAGGCCTTCCCGCATCTGACGAAGCTGCTTCTTGTCTCTATTGCGTTTGAGCACCTCCCATGCCGCCTTCGTCTCTTCCGCATTAAATTCGGTGATCGGCTTGCCGCATTTCTCGCTCAGCCATTTTGCCATTTTACCGACATCCTCCACACCGAAATCGCGGAGTTCTGAAAGAGTAATTCCGCACTTTTTCTCCCGTTGGCTCGCATCTCCATCAACCATAGGTAAGAAGAATGCGCCGCTTGTAAACTCTTCATGTTTATCATCCGGGTCTGCCGTCGTTTCCTCGGTCGGGATGGAAAGGATCTGGAAGCATGCGTATTTGTACGCAACACTCATACATTTGTTGGAGACTTTATCTCCGCTATCCATCGCCTCTCCGTACACGATTGCCTCGATATAACTTCCATCCTCCGCATAGAACCGATACTGCACCTTAAGGATTTGATAGACGACGTCTCCGCCGCTCTTCGTGGACCGCCACTCTCTTACGACCGTCTCAAGGACGTTGGGAACGGCGAACACTCTGCACTCCGCAAAAACAGGGTGCAAAGCATTCAAGACTTGGTCGACACCGCGATATTTGTAATTCTGTTTCTCTGCCTTTTTATCTTTGCCGATGAAGTCTATTTTTTTCTGCACTTCCGCAATACTTTCGTAAATGTTCATTTCTCCTCCTTGTTATTTAATGGAGATATTCTCCGTTTGCTCCAAATGCGCGCCGGGCACATTTCCGCCCGATGCAATGCTTTCTTTGATCGCCGTTTTGTCCGGCTCGCGCTTGATCTTAAAGAAAATCTCGGGGAGTTTCCCCTCATCGTCTACGATTACCTTCGGCGGGGTTTTCCGATACGTTATGACGGAATCCGCGGGAAACTTGTCGATCTTACGGATCCCTGCGTTTTTGAGACAGCGGTCGAGGTACATCTTCACGCTGTCCGCACGGCTTTCGAGCCGCTCGCGGATCTCTTTGAGCCTATTCTCCTCCGCCTTTAATTCCGCCGCCCGGTTGTTGAGGAAGCGGATGAGCTTGCCTGTTTTTGCCGCCTTCTCTTGGAAGGCTTCGTCCGCATCGTCTAAGGCGATGAGTGAAGCGACGTCTATTTCCCCCGTCTCTTCGTTCGCCGTCTCAAGCAATGCCGCATATGCGGCCGCAAATTCTTCGCCAAGATACCACAAAGTTTCACTCATCGTGCACCTCCCCTGCCGGTTCTGAGGGCATTCCAGCCGCAACCTCTTCGTCGAGACGTTTGGTGTAATACTCATGTTCTTTCTCCGCGTCGCTCAGGATATCCGCCGCGAGTTGTAACTTCGCGGACGTAATGATGGAAATGGAACACCCGCATAGCTGATTGATGATGTAGGTCCTTACAGCCTCGAGTTTCATGCGCGCCTTCTCCACGCATCCCTCGTAAAATTGTACATTTTCTTTCATAATTTTATATCCTCCTGTTTTTTCCGCCTCTGCGGTTTCTTGTACTTTCCGCCCGATATTTTCGTAATGTCGGAGTATGTAAAGCATGTCCTGACTTTTTCCCATGATTGCATCGCAAGCTTTACGAGTTCGCTACTTTCCAGCCGTTTGATTACCGTCTTCATCTTTTCAATAGTCGATTCGCTTTTCCCTCCTCAGAACTCATTCATTTCCCCGATGAAGGAGATCACATTGCTGCACTCTCTTTCAATACGGAGAGCCTTCTCAACCCTTCTGTATGCCCTGTATAGCACGATTGCGACAACGACAGCCGTAATTGCTATGATTCCGAGCACCGCGATAATGATTGCCATGACCCCGGATTGCGTCACTTCTCTTCCTCCTTGTTCAATTTTTCTGCGAGACCTTTTGCCTCGGTTTCGTCCCGTATATATCCACCGCGATATTCGACGTTTCCGCTGTGGAGAGGTTCGCTCATGGATAGCCGCCGCCCGACGATGAAGAACTTTTCGCCGCCGATATAATTGCTGAAGACGCGCCATGCCAGCTCTCTTTCTTTACTGCTCATCATGTTTCTCCTCGGAGCTGTCCTCCTTGAAATTTTTCGCCTCTGATTTCTCCCCGCGATCGCCATCCTTAAAGAAAATTGATTCTTCGCCATTCTTGTATCGCTCCCACTCGGTCGCGATCCATGCCACAAATATCCCTAATACCAAGAGCACCAAAACAACGATTGCGGCTATGCCTAAATAAATTGCCAGAGATATGCTGTCCATGCCTTCCATTTTCGCGCCTCCTCAAGTTTTCAGCAAAGCAGACGTTAAGTCGGCTACCGTTGTCGGCGCACCCAGCTCTGTCATAGCGCGCGAGATCTTGAGGGCGGTTGCAAGATTCATAAGTCTTCTTGACTTGCCCCCGTATTGATCGATCTGCTGCCGGGTAATCCCGCACCGCTTTGCAACGTGGCTCGCCACGAGCCCACGCTCATGAATGTAATCTGTAAGTTTCATTCTGTTCCTCCTTCTGAATATGACCTGCCAATCATCGGCACGGGTAGGTCGTCTCCCGTGGACGCCTCTCGGCGTTTCGGCTGGTTTGGCGATAACCGAAGTTTACTGTTCGAGCGCTTCTTTGATGAGCGCCATGAGCTTCTCTGCGAACGCTCTCTTGACCTCCTCGTCCTCGTCGAGGGTTTCCCCGAAGCAGACCTTGTAGGTCTCGTGCATGAGGGCGAGGGTTCCGTAGAGTTCATCCAAGTCGTCGGAGAGCTTCGCGTCCTGTACCTTCTTCAAGATCATCTCGCGGTATTTGCCCTTCACGGCTACCAAGTCGAGCTCGTTGCTCATTCTTCCACCTCCTTCTCGTTGAGTTCCCTCGCGAGGGCTTCCGCCTCCGCCTTGTCCTTCGTGAGTTCCCCTATCGCAGAATAGCTTAATGGTCGACGGGGTGCTCTTCGTTTTCGGGGAGCACCCTTTTTCCGCACTCTGCCCTGTAAAGGTCAATTCGGTCTGCCGTGACGCATACAAGCATCATCGGGTCGCCCCGCTCGACCAAGAGCCGAATAAGCGGCTTTGCCGCCGCGTTCAACTCTTCCGCGGATATTCCCGTCACGGTGTCCGCTTCCCCGAGGAGATACCCCTTTTCACAACCGAGAACAGCGGCGATATTGTTAAGGATATTCCCGCGCGGTGTTCTTCCTTTTATGTAATTGGTGATCGCCCCCTGCGTAATTCCAGCGCGTTTTGCAAGTTCGGCTTGCGTAATGCCTTTCTCGAACATAAGCGCTTTCAACCTTTTTCCATCCATTTCATCACTTTCTCCTTTTCGAAACTTCATTTTCATGAACTTTCTGACGATAGTATAATTCATCTTCATGAAGTTGTCAAGTGTTTTTTCGAAAAATTCTTGATTTTTATGAAGATTTTTTTTATACTTTCTTCACGAGGTGAACGAAATGACAATTGAAGAAATAAAACTCTACATGAAAAAGAACAAAATCACTTATCAAATGCTGGCAGACATGACGGGTTTATCAATCAGTACCGTGACAAAGATCTTCGGCGGCTTTGCCAAATATCCCCGCATTGATACGATGCAGGCAATCGAGAAGGCGCTCGGGCTGGACAAACCCACCATGCCAAACGAGGTGGAACTCAACGATCTTTATCCTATCCCCCTGCTCGGCAGCGTGGTAGCGGGCGTCCCCATTGAGGCACAGGAAAATCTCGAAGGGTATATCTATATCTCTTATCGCCCGAGTGAGGAGTACTTCGCTCTTCGTGTCCACGGGGACAGCATGAAGAACGCGGGCATCTTCGACAAGTCCGTCGTCGTCTGTCACAAACAAGAGAACGCGGACAGCGGGGAGATTGTTGTTGCAATGCTCAACGGGGAGCAGACGGTCAAACGCTTGAAGATCGTAGACGGACGCATCATCCTCATGCCCGAAAATCCAGATTTCGACCCAATTTTTGTTTCTGAAAAGGACACTCTCATCATCCTCGGCAAAGTCGTCGAGGTGAGAATGACGCTGTGAGGTGAAAAATGGAAGAGAGCAAGATTATCATCTATCAAACTGAGGACGGGATTACGAAGATCTCCGTCACCCTCGACGGCGATACCGTATGGCTCACGCAGAGCCAAATGGCAGAGCTTTTCCAACGAGACATCTCCGTCATTTCCCGCCATATCAACAACATCTTTGAAGAAGGCGAGCTTGCCCCCCATTCAACCGTTGCAAAATTTGCAACAGTTCAAAATGAAGGCGGGCGCAGCGTTACGCGCGAGATAGAATATTACAATCTCGACGTCATCATATCGGTCGGATACCGCGTGAAATCCGTCCGCGGTACCCAATTCCGTATCTGGGCGAACCGTGTTCTGAAGGAGTACATGATCAAGGGGTTCGCGCTCAATGACGACCTTCTCAAGAAGGCGGGCGGCGGCGATTACTTCCGCGAACTCCTCGACCGCATCCGTGATATCCGCTCATCCGAACGCGTCTTCTACCGTCAGATCCTCGATATCTATGCGACGAGCGTGGATTACAAAAGCGACGCGGAGGAAAGCATCCTCTTCTTCCGAACGGTACAAAACAAGATGCACTTTGCCGTTACGGGACATACGGCACCTGAGATCATCTATCTTCGCGCAGACAGCACAAAGCCCTTCATGGGATTGACTACCTTTGACGGAAAGCGGCCGCGCAAAATTGATATCACGACTGCTAAGAACTATCTTACCGAAAAAGAGCTGAAAGAGCTCAATATGATCACGTCGGCCTATCTTGATTTTGCAGAGCTGCAAGCACTTCGCCGCCGACCCATGACGATGAAGGATTGGATCGCAAAACTCGATGAATTTCTCCGCATGAGCGAGAGCGAAGTCCTCGATAATGCAGGCAAGATCTCTCACGAAATGGCAGTCGAGCGTGCGAATTCCGAGTATGCAAAATACCGTGCGCGTACGGTAGACGAACTCTCTCCCGTCGAACGCGACTTCCTCGAATCTATCAAGAAGACCCAAAAAGCATTGGAAACGAAGAAAAAGAAAAAATGAATGACGGATTCATTAAAATCATAGACGATACAGACGACCTCCTTCGGGAGGCTCTTAATCATGGCGACGCTTTGGCCACTCCGAGGGAGAGTCAAATGCTTTTAGAAATGACCGGCGTTTCTATCAACACCAAGCCCCGCCGCGACGGACGTTATCAAGGATATATCCTCAAAGACGGGCAAAAAAAATACCTCTACGGCAAGACGCGCGAAGAGGTAGCGGAAAAGATGAAATCTTATTTCAGGGAGGAAAATGCACCGAAAAGAAAAAAGAAAGAGAAAAAAAATTGCCCTACCTTTGGAGAATACTACGCTCGATGGTTGTCACTGTACAAAGAACCGGTATTAAAGGCAAAATCTTTACTGACCGTCCGTGATACAATAAAGCCGGCGCTTCTCAGATTCGGGGACGTGCCGCTCGATAAGATCTCGGCCGATGATGTACAAGCACTTCTCCTATCGATCAGGAGCACGCGCTCGAGGGACATATGCCGCGCGACCATGAATCAGATCTTCAACAAGGCGGTCATTTCCGATCTGATCAAAAAAAATCCGTGCCTTGCGGTTGAGATCGAAAAACACGTCTATGGGAAGAAAAAGGCACTGACGCGGGAGGAGGAGGAGCGCTTTCTGAGAGCCTCCGAAAGATCCCCGCACTTTCTGCTTTTCCGACTTCTTCTCGCAACGGGAATTCGCATCGGAGAGGCACTCGCACTCAAAATATCCGACTTTGACACCTCCGGCTATTTCCTCTCCATAACGAAGGATGTGGTGTTCTTGAATGGGAAACGAATCGAACAGGAAACCCCGAAGACAAAAGCGGGAAATCGCACGATTCCCATCCCGAAATCGCTATGCGATGAGATCGTCGATGGCAGAGCGGGTTCGGAGACTGCTTTCCCGACAACATACAATGCCGTCTCCTGTGCACTGAAACGCATTGCAAAAGAGGAAAATCTCACGGTTTCGGCACATATTTTGCGGCACACCTATGCGACACGGCTGGAACAGGCGGGCGTCCCTTCCAAAGTTCGACAATACCTACTCGGACATTCCGACAGTCGCATGACAGAGAACATCTATACCGACATCCAAGCAGAAAGCATCGAGAGATTTTCCGAAATTATCCGAAAATTGTGACAAAAAATAAGGTGTTTGACACCAGTTTTGACACCAATTTTGACACTTTTTTATGGCAAATCATCAATTATATTGAGCATGTGGGCAAAACGAAAACCCCACTTTTTGCCTTCCCAAAGCGTTCTCGCGCTTTTTTTGCAAAAAACAGGGCTTTGTGGTGGGAACGACAGAACTCGAATCTGTGACCTCTTGCATGTCAAGCAAGCGCTCTAACCAACTGAGCTACGCCCCCGTACAACAGTACTATTTTATCATGACCGCGGGAGCTTGTCAAGCATTCTTCGCGGAAAATGTCATTTTTCGGAAAAATTTTTTCCCGCAAGCCTGTCGCGGTCGGGACCTGCGGCGATGAGGGCCATGTAGCGGCCGTAAGCCGTCTCGATGATCTTGTCCCAAGTGACATAAATATCCCTTTGCGCGTTTTCCCCGACGAGGCGGAGCGCGTCCCTGTCCGCAACGGCGTTCATCACGCCGTCGGCAAAGGCGTCTACGTCGTTGGGGAAGGCATAGCCGTTCACCCCGTGCGTGACGGAATAGGACGTGACGCTGTTCTCGATGAAAGCGGTCGGCGTCTTGCGGGAGGCCGCCTCGATCTGCACGAGGCTCGAAGCGTCGTACAGGCTGGGGAAGAGGAACATATCGGCGGCGGCGTACGTCTCGCACAAAAGGGTGCGGTCGCTAATCTGGCCCGTGAAAACGGTCTCTTCGCCGACGTTTTCCTCCATGAACTTCTTTTCGATCATCTTTTCGTCGGGGCCCTCCCCCACGACGATCATGCGGAAATTCAGCCCGCGCTTTTTGAGCTCGCGGAGCACTTCCGCAATGAAGAACAGATTTTTCTCTGTGACAAGACGCCCGACGAAGAGGAATCCGAGGCTCTCGCCGTCAAGCCCGTAGCGCGCCCTGCCGCGCGCCCGCTCCGCCTCGTAGTCCTCGGGAAGCTCCATCGTCGTGGCGTTGGGCAGATAGCGGATATCCCCCTCGTAGCCGTAACTGCGCAGCACGTCGCCCACGGCGCGGTTCATCGTCCAGACCTCGTCGCTCGCGTTGAACGTTTCGAGAATGAATTTCACGAGGCCGTCGGTAATGAGGTTGTCCCCCACGACCTTGACGAAATTCTGGCGGAATTGGGTATGGAACGTCATGACGAGCGGGATCCCCCTCTTCCTTGCGAGGTTCTTCGTGTACCAGCCGACAAAGAAGGGAGAGTGGCAGTGGATGATGTCGATGCGCAATTTTTCGAGCAATTTGCTGCACTGCGCGTCGAGATCGGGCAGAGCGATCTGATAGTTGAGTTTTTTGGAGAAGATGCTGACGACGCCGATCACGGGGTAGCTGCGCACATAGGCGAGCCCCTTGCAGGCGGGCGCCAACACGATGACGTTCATCTTTTCGGAAAGGCGGGTGGCATAGTTTTCGAGCACGTTGATCACGCCGTCGAAAACAGGGTAAAAGGAATCGTTGGCAAGCAAAATGGTCTTTTTGCCGTTCGAATTGTACTCCTCGATCACCTGCTCCAAAAATTGTTTATATGCCTTTTCGGTACGTTTGGGCGTAGAGTTGAGGATCTCGACGTCCTCGGCCGTCTGCTCCGCTTTGAGCTTTCTCGCGGCGGCCGCGGCCTCGCTTGCGGCGCGCTTTTCGGCGCGGATCCTTGCCCGCTCCAGCTCGCGCTCCGCCCGTTCCGCGGAAAGACGGGCTCTCTCTTCCTTCGTTCTCTCGCGCTTGACCTTTTCGGGCTTCGCTTCGTCCGCCTTCCGCTCCTCCGCCCCTTCGACGGGGTCGGTCTTGATGCTCTCTTCAGGCGACGCCGAACCGGGAAATTGCTTTTCTTCCAATGTTCCTCTCCTTACTCGTTCGGATTTTTCTGCTCTTTGGGATTGTACCTCTTTTTTCGCTTTTTGTCAAGTGTTCGGCCGAAAAAAGCGCGCCCGTGCGCCTTTTCCGGCGAAAATGTTCTTTGAGCCGTCTGTCCGCGCGCCGCATTCTCGCATGCGCATATGGGAAGCATGACATAAAACGGCATACCCATGTCCGAGACATGGCTTTCAAAAAAGAAAAAACCGACGGCTGACCGGCGGTTCATTCTGTTTTTTCTCTGCTGCGGGCGAGCGCGCAGAGTTCTTCGCAAAACTCTTTGAGATAGGGCCTGCAATAGCAGCGGAAGTCGAACGTGCGCTCCTCCATGCTCCCGCTCACGTCGATGGAGAGGTCCACGCTGAAATCGGGCTTCTTCATCCCGTCCGGATACGGGTACCGTTTGGACAGAAATTTTTCGCATGCCTTTTCGTAGCGGATCGCGGCGTTGTGCGGGAAGCGGACGACGCAGATCTTCGGCCCCGACCCGTCGACAGGCCCGATGCCGATGAAGTCGCCGCTCTTATAGTAGTTGCACAATGCCTCGTTGAGATTGCGGATCCTGCTGGCGAGATTGGAAAAATCGTGCGCAAAATTCTGCTCGAGGTGACGCTCCATGACGCAGTAGGAGAGCCATTCTTCCCGTTTAGGCATCGCCGTCCCTCTTGAACAGATTGATGAAAGCGCGCAGCGCGTACTGCGCGTTGCCTGCCTTCGGGGTCGCCATGCCGATGGAGCGGATGGGCAGGGCGGGTTCCACGTTGAGTTCGAGGAGCAGGCCTTCCGCCAGCCTCTTTTTGATGTATTCCCGCGGGATGCAGCCGATCCCCATGCCGAACGTCACGAGCTGTTTCATGAAGTCCCAGCTGTCGATCTCGATCGTCGGCTGGATGGACATGCCGAAGTTGCGGCAGAAGCTGTCGAACGAGGAACGGGCCGCCGTGTTCTCCTTCATCAGGATGAGAGGGTATTGTTGCAGATCCGCAAGGGTCATCTTGCCGCCCGCAAGGTCGGCGTACTCCTTCCCCACCACGAACACGTCGTGCAGGATCTGGATGGTCTCGCCGAACTGCACGCCCTCGTCCAAAGGAACGGGCATGTTGAGGAAACCGACGTCGCAGCGGTCGGTTTTCAGGCACTCGATGATCTTGGGCGAGACGTCGGAGATGAGTTCGATCTTCACCTGCGGGTAGAGATTGCGGAACTCGACGATCTTGCCCGAGAGCACATATTGGAAGATGGACGCCGACGCGCCGATGCGCAGGGTGCCCGTAGCCGTCTCGCGGAGCTCCATGAGCCTGTCCTCCACGCTGCTGAGCAGTTTCACCGCCTTTTCGACGTCCCCATAGACGAGTTCTCCGCCCTGCGCGGTGAGTTCCATGCCCTTCCGCATGCGCTTGAAAAGAGGCGTGCCGAGCTGCGTCTCGAGCGTCTTGATCGCCTGTGAGACCGCCGGCTGGGAGATATACAACTCTTCCGCAGCTTTCGTCAGGCTGCCGCAGCGCGCAACCGTATAGAAAACTCTGTATAGATCGAGATTCACCATAGGAATGCCTCCTTCAAATTTATTTTCCCACGCAGAATTTTTCGAAGATCTCCCGTATGACGTCCTCCGCCGCAGTCTCCCCCGTCAGTTCGCCGAGGGCGGCATAGGCGCGTCCGACGTCCTCCGCATAGAGCTCGGAGGGAAGCCCCGCCCCGATCGCCCCCATCGCCTCTTGGACGGCGGCATGGGCTCGTTCCACGGCGCGGTAATGCCGTTCTTCGAGCAGAAACGCCTCCCCGTTCTCTTCGCCGTAGCCGCGCTCATAGAGCAGGTCGAGAAGGGTATCCAGCCCCTCCCCCGTCTTGGCGGAGAGAACGACGTCGCACCCCGTCTTGCGGCCGAGATCACACTTCGCTCCCACCGTGATGACGGGCGTCCCCTGCGGAAATGCGGGTTCGTCGCCCTCCTCTTTCAGATAGACGATGACGTCCGCACCCCTGATCGCCTGTTCTGCGCGGCGGATCCCCTCCCGTTCGAGAGGGTCGGCGCCCGTTCTCAGCCCTGCGGTGTCGATGAGGCGGAAGAGCACGCCGCGGACGGAGATCGTTCCCTCGACGGTGTCGCGCGTCGTCCCCGCAATCTCGGAGACGATGGCGCGTTCATAGCCGAGGAGCGCGTTGAAGAGGGAGCTCTTGCCCGCGTTCGGCCTGCCGCAGAGGGCGACGTTCACGCCGTTCTTGATCTTCTTCCCCGCGCTGTATTGCCGCAAGAGAGCGGAGAGCGAGGCCTCGACCTCGGACATGGTATCCCCGATTTGCTTGCGCGTGTCGAGAGTAAGATCCTCCTCGGGGTAGTCGATATCGGCGTCCACGCTCGCGAGGCACTCCCTGAGTTTCGCCTGCAACCGTCTCCCCTCTTCGGTGAGTTTTTCGCCGTAGAGAAGATAGCCCGCGCGGATCTCCGCTTCCGACTGCGCGTTGATCATGTCTGCCATGCCCTCCGCGGCGGAGAGGGAGAGTTTGCCGTTCAGGAAGGCGCGCTTGGTAAATTCGCCGCGCCCGGCAAGGCGCGCGCCCAATTCGACGGTGCGTTTCAGGACGCCGCGCGCGATCTCGCTGCCGCCGTGGCAGTGGAACTCCGCGACATCCTCCCCCGTAAACGACTTCGGCGCGAAGAAGAGGACCAAAAACCCATAGTCCTTGAATCCGCCGCAGTCGATCTCCCCGGGGTACATCGTATTCGGCTTCAACTCGCCCTTTCGGGAAAACATGCGGCGGGCGATCCCGAAGCAACCGTCGCCGCTCATGCGCACGATGGCAACGCCTCCTCTGCCCTCCGCCGTCGCGATCGCAGAAATGACCATATCCGTATGCGGGAGCTCCTCCCCTGTGATATTTGCTTCCATTATAGCAAATTTGACGCAATATGTAAAATATTTTTAAGTCGGCGGTGACGAAAAAAGTCCCGCAAACGGGACTTTTTTGAGATCAGTCGAAATCGGAAAACGGATTGTCGCTCGGGGGATCGCCCGTTCCCTTTCCGCCGTTCTGTCCGCCGTTCTGTCCGCCGCCGTTCCCTCCGAAATCGGAGAATGGCTCCTCGGGCTGTCCGCCATAAGGGTTGCCCTGCCCGCCGTAGGGATTGCCTTGTCCGCCGTAAGGTGTGCCCTGCCCGCCGTAGGGGGTGTATCTGCGCCGCCGCATCTCCATGCGCTTGCGGAGATATTCGTTGTAGTCGACGGGGTCGTTGTTCCGCACCGCGCACAGGACCGCCCCGCGGAAGGGAAAGAGCACGCACAGCAGGGTCATGAGCAGAGGGCTGCGGGCGAAGTACTTACGGAAGAGCGCGATATAGATGACGGCGAGGAAGGCAATGAGCGCGATGAAAAACGTGATATTGACGATGCCGAGCCAGACCTGCCCCTGCGTTCCGAACAGCCAGCGCAACCAAACGGGGAGCTCGCCCACGTTGGCGGTGATATAGGAAACGTCCAACCCTGAATAGTCCAGCCCCGACCTCACCATCGGGTGCATGTAGATGAGAAATTCGGAGAGCACGTCGAGGGCGCAGACGGCGATATAGACCGTTTCGAGAATGGCGGCGTACAGCCCCGCGCGCTTCATCTTCTGCCCGAAGAAATTGGCTTTCCCCGCGATATATCCCGCATACCATGTGTTCAGAATGGGGATGAACCCGAGAAAAGCGTATTTTTTATGCTCCTTTTTCGCCATGCGGGAAAGTCCGATCCCGCCGAGCACGACGAAGAGCAGATAGACGGCGAAAGCGAGGACAAGGCTGATCCAAAGCCCTTTCAGATAGGGCTTCGCAACGTCGAGAAGCTCCCCGCCGCGCATGGCCACGGACGAATACGCGATCGAGTACGCGACGCCCGCGAACGCGTCAAAAAATCTGAAAAATTCCATTCTTACTCCTCCGGGGCGAACAGTTCCGTCCCGTAATCAACCCGAGAGAGCGTGAGCCCGCATGCGGGCATCGTCTTTGCAAGGAGACTGCGTTCTCCCGACGCAAATGCCTTTTGGATATTTTCTGTCGTTTTCCCGCATCCGACGGCGAAGATCTCCCCCGCCAGAATGCGCACCATGTTGTATAAAAATCCGCTTCCCGTGACCTCGATCTCGTACATGGTATGCCCGTTTGCGGTCAATTCGCGCACATCCGCCGCATAGACCGTGCGGACGGAAGTCTTTGCGGACGAGCCGCGGGCGGAGAAGGCGAGAAAGTCGTGCTCCCCCGTGACGAGACATGCGGCCTCCCGCATGCGAATAAGATCGGGCTTTGCGGCAAGGCGCGCGGCGTAGCGCGAAAGGAGAGGAAGCGGGGCGGGCGCAAAATACGCCCTGTAAAGATACGTTTTCCGTCGGGCGGAGGAAGTGCAGTCGAACCCCTGTGGCGCGGCCGCCGAAGCGAGCACTTTGAGGTCGGGCGGAAGGAGCGCGTTGAAACATTCGCGTAGTTTCTCCGCGGGGATCGCCGTCTCGCCGTCGAGGTGGCAGACCTGCCCCGCGGCATGCACGCCCGCGTCTGTTCTTCCGCTACCCGCGACGCGCGTGGGCGCACGGAAGATCTCCGAAGCGGCGGCCTCGAGCGTCCCCTGCACCGTCCGCTCCCCCTTCTTCTGTCTTTGGAATCCGCAAAAATGCGTGCCGTCGTAACTGACGAGGAGAACGTATCTCATATCACAGGCCCCAGCAAAACGCCGAAGAGGTCGGCCCCGTAGATCCTCAAAAGAATGGTCGCCGCAAGCATCAGCGCGCCGATGAGAAAGGCGACGAGATCCCGCCATGTAAACACGAGCTTTTTGTATTTCGTGCGCTTTTTGTCGCCCATATAGCAGCGCGCGTCCATCGCGTCGCCGAGTTCGTCCGCCCTGCGGAACGCGGAGAGAAGGAGCGGGATGAGCACGGGGACGATCGCCTTTACCCGCTTGAAGAGGCTCCCCGATTCGAAGTCGGCACCCCTTGCCTTCTGCGCGTTCTTGATGCGCTCGGTCTCGTCCATGAGGATGGGTATGAACCTGAGCGCTATGCTCATGATGAGCGCGAGCACATGCACGGGAAATTTGATCCATTTGAGGGGAGTGAGCAGGCTCTCGACGCCGTCGGTGAGCGCGACGGGCGTGGTCGTATAGGTCAGCATGGACGAACACGTCACGAGCAATACGAGACGGGCGACGAGGAACACCGAGAACACGATCCCCTCCCGCGTGACGGAAAAGATCCACCACGCCCAGAGAGGCTCGCTCTTCCCCGTGTAAAAGAGCACGTTGATCGCCGCCGTAAAGACGACGAGAACGATCACGCCGCGCACCGCACGCAGCACCTTCCCCACGGGAACGCGGGAAAAGGCGACCGCGAGGATGAGGACGAGCGCGCAGAGCCCCAAGCTCCAGAAGTTGTCCGCCACAAAGATCGCCGCGATGAACACGATGAGAAAGAGCAGTTTGAGGCGCGGGTCGAGGCGGTGGACAAAAGACTTGACGGGATAGTATTGGCCGAAGGAGACGTCTTTCATGCTCTGCCCCCCTTTTCTTTGAGGGCGAGCACGGCGCGGACGAAGCCTTCCACGGTGAAATCGCAGTCCACGTTCACGCCCCGCGCCCCGAGCGCGCGGCAGAGTTTGGCGGTGAGCGGAATGTCGAGGCCGAGACGTTCAAGCTCTTCATGTCTCTTGAAGAGTTCTTTGGGCGGGAGCGAGAAAACGACCCTTCCCTCGGCAAAGACCGCGGACATGGTACAGTTCTCCGCGATCTCGTCCATGTCGTGCGAAACAATGACGACCGTCTTGCACCAGCTCTTATGCAGGCGGTGGAGCAGCTCCATGAGCTCGCGCTTGCCGAGAGGGTCGAGCCCCGCGGCGGGTTCGTCGAGAATGAGGACCTCGGGCTTGGTGACGATGACGCCCGCGATCGCGGCGCGCCGCTTCTGCCCTCCCGAAAGGTCGAAGGGGGACTTGTTCGCGACTTCGCCGTAGTCGAGCCCGACCGCGGCGAGCGCGTCCCTGACGGCGCGTCCGATCTCGTCCGCGGAGAGCTTTTTATCGGAAAAATTTTTCAGCCCGAAGGCGACGTCGTCCTTCACCGTCTCCGCAAAGAGTTGGTACTCGGGGTATTGGAACACCATGCCGACCGAGCGCCTGAGGGCGCGGAAATCCGTCTTTTTCGAGGCAAGGTCGAAGTCCCCGACGCGCAAAACCGTCTTGCATTCCCCCTCTTTTTTGCGCTTTTCGCGATAGCGTTTCATGGAGGAGGGCAGGCGGAGAAGCCCGTTCAGATGCTGCACAAAGGTGGATTTTCCGCTCCCCGTGTGCCCGAGAATGCCGAAAAATTCCCCCTCTTCGATCGTGAGGGATACGTCGTCGAGCGCCTTCGTCTCGAACGGGGACTTCGGATTATAGGTGTATGAGAGGTGTTCGGCTACGATCCGCATGAAAGTTCTCCTGCGATCTCATCCGCCAATTTTTCGATTTCGAGGGTGCTCTTTACGGACATGCCCCCCTCGGAAAGCCTCTGCGCGATGACCGCGATGCGCGGAAGCGCAAGGTTGTAAGTGGTGAGTTCTTCATGGCGGGCGAAGATCTCGGCGGGCGTTCCCCGCATGACGATCTCCCCCCTGTTCATCACGATGGCGCGGTCTGCGAGCAGTGCTTCCTCGACAAAATGCGTGATGAGAATGACCGTCATCTTCTCCTCGCGGTTGAGGCGGAGCACGACGTCGACGATCTCCTTTCTGCCCCTCGGATCGAGCATGGCGGTGGATTCGTCGAGGATCATGATCTTCGGCTTTAAGGCGAGGACGCCCGCGATCGCGACGCGCTGTTTCTGCCCGCCCGAAAGACGGGAAACGGTGGCGTGGCGGTATTCGGACATGCCGACGGCGGACAGCGCAAAGTCGATGCGCCTTGCGATCTCCTCGCGCGGCGCGCCCACGTTCTCGGCACCGAAAGCGACGTCGTCTTCCACGATCGAAGCGACGGTCTGGTTGTCGGGATTCTGAAAGACGACCCCGACCTGCTTGCGGACTTCATAGAGATGCTTTTCGTCGAGCGGGGTGCCGAAAACGGTGATCGAGCCCCTTTCCGCCTCCAAGATCCCGTTGGCAAGGCGGGCAAGCGTGCTCTTGCCGCTGCCGTTGTGACCGAGCACGGCGACGAACTCGCCCTCCTTCACCGCAAGATCGAGTTTTGGGATACGGAAGCCGCCCTCTCCGTAGGAAAAGGCGACGTCCTTAAATTCGATTGCATACATAACGATACGCATTCCATTATACCAAAACGGCGGGCGATTTACAATGAAATCGGTGTGAAATTCGGGAAATTTATAAAATTTTTTCAAATTGTTGCATGGGAAAAGGCGGCAAGAGAGCCCTGCCGCCCGCGTATTTCGCTATCCGCGCACCCTGCCGTCAACCCTTCTTTTTCCTCGGAACGAGCAGGACGATGAGAATGACGACGCCCGCGATCACCACGGCCGCGCCGAGCAGAACGGCGACCGCAACGCCCGCAATGAGCACCGCAGCGGCGGAGAAGGACGAGGAGCCGCTCCCCTCTCCCGCGATGCGGAAGGTGAGTTCGCCGAGAGGAAGCCCTTCGCGCTCGCAGACATACCCGCTCTCCGTCTCCCCGAAGGTCAGGTTCGCGCCGTCATAGGAGCCGTCGAAGGAGACGTCGAAGGGCGTGAGAAGCTCTATTTCGAGCGTCCCGAAGTCAGCCCATCGGTGTGCGGGAGAGAGGTAGTAGATGTATTCGTAACTGCCCGTGTCGTCGATCGAGGGATACAAAGGCGCGGCGACCGTATTCACGAGGCGGCCGCCCGCGGGGATCGTGAGCGAGTACTTGTACCAGCGCATCAGCTCCCGTTCGCCCAAACAGGAGAGATCGGCCTGGAGAAACCCGTCGTTGCTTTCAAATCTGTGCAGGCAATCGACCGTGGCGTTGTAGAAATCCACGGAAGAGACCCCTTCGGGGCGCGCTTCCTCCAAGCGTTCGGCAAACGTTCTCTCCCCGCCGCTCACGACTGCGGCCTCCGCGCCCTCCACGCTTTCATAGCGGCGGAACCAGCCCCCGGCCGCGCGCTTCACCTCCGTTTTGAGAATGCGCGGCGCCTCTCCGAGCGAGAAGAAGGATTGATCGGCGCGGACGGTCAGAAGGAGATTTCCCTCCTCGATCCGCCTGTCGCCGCTCTCGGAAAAAATGTGCGTGCGCACGGGATCGTAGCTCATCGCGATCTCGACGTAATAGTCCGAAAGGCTCTCTTGGGTGGAGTTTTCGAATGTCAGATCGCAGACATGGTACCTTCCTTTCATGTCGGGAGTATAGAAAATGTCCTCCCTGTAACCGTCTGCGATGAGGTACATATCGTTGCAATCGAACGCCCAGCTCCCGTAGGGATAATAGGTGTGGCGCAGTTCGCTTTCGATCGTTTGCCCGTCCGCCGTGATGACGTAGCCCTCGCGGTCATCGAGGTCGGACCAATCGCCGCTCAGGTAGTCGGGACGGATCCCGAACGGAAAGACGAGCTCCATCTCGATATCCATATCGGTGGGGTTGTAGAAACGGTATTCCGCCGTGACGCGCGCCGTGTACGAGGCGAGGTCCTCTTTGGAGGAATAGAATTTTTCGGGCGTCACGGGAATGTCGAACGTCAGCCTTTCGCTCTCCACCTCGACGGGGCACTGCCCGCCCGTGACGATCGCGCCCGAGGAAGGCGTGCCGCTCCAATAGGGAGGCGCGGAATTGGCGGACGCCCCGACGCGCATCCCCGCGCCGCAGAGCGTTGCGGCGGCAAGCGCCGACGCCGCGGCAAGCGAAAGGACCTTGACCGATAGACTCTTCTTCATGACCGTACTCCTTGACTTAGCGTTCTTAACATAATTATAACGTATGGGAGAGGGATTTGTCCCGCCTTTGCGGAAAATTTTCCGAAATTTTTTTTGATGAAAAAGTTGAAACTCCTTTTTTCACAGCGCAAGAAAAACCGTCCTTTGCGGAAAAATTTGTATTCCTTTTTATTTGAATGAATTATGATTGTGTTGACAAGCCCGAATAAAATCGTTATAATAATCTTCGGCAGCGTGCGAAGAGGGCTTTTCTTCTTCCGCGGGCCGAATCCAAATTCGTAATCTAAAATATGGAGGTTGTTTCATGACAAAAATGACAATCGACGGCAATACCGCCGCCTCGCATGTCGCTTATGCCTTTTCGGAAGTGGCTGCGATCTACCCCATCACCCCCTCCTCCCCCATGGCGGAAGCCGCAGACGAGTGGGCGACGCAGGGCAGAGTGAACATGTGGGGGCAGAAGCTCCGCATCACCGAAATGCAGTCGGAGGGCGGCGCCGCCGGCGCAGTGCACGGCTCTCTCACCGCGGGCGCGCTCACCACGACGTACACCGCTTCGCAGGGGCTCCTTCTCATGATCCCCAATATGTATAAGATCTCGGGCGAACTGCTGCCGATGGTCATGCACGTCTCCGCACGCGCCCTCGCCGCACATTCGCTGAATATCTTCGGCGACCATGCCGACGTCATGGCGTGCCGCCAGACCGGGTTCGCGATGATCGCGGGCTGCTCGGTGCAGGAAGTCATGGACATTGCGACCGTGGCGCATCTTTCCACCCTCCGCTCCCGCGTCCCCTTCATCAACTTCTTCGACGGCTTCCGCACCTCTCACGAGGTCGCCAAGATCGACGCCATCGACTATGACGAACTGAAATCCCTCTTCGACAAGAAAGGGCTCGCCAAAGACGTTGCGGAATTCAAGGCGCGCGCGCTCAATCCCGAGCACCCCGTCCAGCGCGGCACCGCCCAGAATGGCGACACCTACTTCCAGAACCGCGAGACGGCGAACAGCTACTATGCGGCTACTCCCGCCATCGTGCAGGAGATGATGGACGCGGTGGGCGATCTCACGGGCAGAAGATATCACCTGTTCGATTATGTCGGCGCACCCGACGCGGAAGAAGTCGTCGTCATCATGGGCTCCGGCGCGGAGACCGTGGAGGAATCCATCAACAAGCTCAATGCGCAGGGCAAGAAATACGGCCTCATCAAAGTGCGTCTGTACCGTCCTTTCGTGGCGGACGCATTCGTCGCAGCCATTCCCGCGACCTGCAAGAAGATGGCCGTCCTCGACAGGACGAAGGAACCCGGTTCCCTCGGCGAACCCCTCTACCTCGACGTCTGCACCGCGCTCCTCGAAAAGGGCGTGGGCGGCATCAAGGTCGTCGGCGGCAGATACGGCCTCGGCTCCAAAGAGTTCAACCCCTCGATGGTGCTCGCCGTCTACAAAAACCTCGAGCTCAAAGAGCCGAAGAACCACTTCACCGTCGGCATCTATGAGGATGTGACCAATTCCTCCCTCGATTTCTCCGAGAAATTCGACGCCGCGCCCGCAGGCTCCACCTCGGCGAAGTTCTACGGCCTCGGCTCGGACGGCACCGTCGGCGCGAACAAGAATTCCATCAAGATCATCGGCGACCACACCGATATGTACGCGCAGGCTTACTTCTTCTACGACAGCAAGAAGTCGGGCGGCATCACCGTCTCCCACCTCAGATTCGGCAAAACGCCCATCCAGAGCGAATACCTCATCGACGCGGCGGACTTCATCGCCTGCCATAATCCCTCCTATGTCATCCGCTACGATATGGCGAGCGACCTCAAGGAGGGCGGCTCCTTCCTCCTCAACGCGCCGTGGACGACCGTCGAAGAGCTCGACAAGAACCTGCCCGCGAAAATGAAGAACCTGCTCGCGAAGAAGCACGCGAAACTCTATGTGATCGACGCGATCAAGATCGCCCGCGGGCTCGGCCTCGGCGGGAGAACGAACACCATTCTCCAATCCGCTTTCTTCTACATCAACGAGCAGATCATGCCGTACACCGACGCCGTCGAGTACATGAAGAAGATGGCGTATAAGTCCTTCGCGAAGAAGGGCGACGCCGTCGTCCAGATGAACTACAACGCCATCGACAGCGCAAAGGAAAACCTCGTCAAGATCGAGATCCCCGCTTCGTGGGCGACCACGACGGAGGGCGCGGAGATGGTGAAGCTCGCCGACAACGACTACTTCCGCTCCGTGATCGCGCCCATCCTCGCGCTCGAGGGCGATAAGCTCCCCTCCTCCGCTTTCAGCCCGGACGGGACCGTTCCCACGGGTACGACCAAATTCGAAAAGCGCGGCGTTGCCGTCACCGTTCCCGCATGGAACATCGACAAGTGCATCCAATGCAACCAGTGCTCCTTCGTCTGCCCGCACGCGTGCATCCGCCCCTACCTCGTCGAGGACGGGAAGGAAGTTCCCGCGACGTTCAAGACCAAGCCCGCGCTTCAGGCAAAGGGATATACGTTCCGCGTTCAGGTCTCCCCGCTCGACTGTATGGGGTGCGGCGTGTGCGCCGAAGTCTGCCCCGTCAACAGGAAAGCGCGCGCCGACGCCGAAAAAGCAGGCAGCAAAGCCGATCCCGCCGCTTGCGCTCTCAACATGGTGCCCTTCGCACAGCTCGAAGAGGTCGAGGCGGCGAATTGGGACTTTGCACAGACCCTTCCCGACGCTCCCGCCGAGGCGATCGCTAAGATGGCGGACGTCAAGAAGTCGCAGTTCACCCATTCGCTGTTCGAGTTCTCGGGCGCATGCGCAGGCTGCGGCGAGACCCCGTACGTCAAAGTCGTCACCCAACTCTTCGGCGACAGAATGATCGTTGCGAACGCGACGGGTTGCTCCTCCATCTACGGCGGTTCCTCCCCGACGTGCCCTTACACCACCAACAAACAGGGCCACGGCCCCGCTTGGGCGAATTCCCTCTTCGAGGACAACGCCGAATTCGGCTACGGCATGCACCTCGCCTATAAGGCAAGAAGGGGCGCGCTCGCAGAGAAGATCGAAAAGCTCGAAAAACTCTGGGCGGATTGGGAAGAAGGCAAGGCGGCGTGCCGCGCATGGCTCGACGGCTGCGACGACGCCGAAGCGAGCAAGACCGCTTCCGCCGCGCTCGTCAAGTGCCTCGAAGAATGCAAGGATTGCGGCTGCGAATGCGACGCCCTCTGCAAAGAGGTGTATTCCGAAAAGGACTGCCTCGTCAAGAAGTCGTTCTGGATCTTCGGCGGCGACGGCTGGGCATACGATATCGGCTACGGCGGACTTGACCACGTCCTCGCATGCGGCGAAGATGTGAACGTGCTCGTTCTCGATACGGAAGTCTATTCCAACACCGGCGGACAGGCAAGCAAGTCCACACCTATCGGCGCGGTCGCGAAGTTCGCTTCGGGCGGCAAGCGCGTCAAGAAGAAGGACCTCGGCATGATCGCGGCAAGCTACGGCTATGTCTATGTCGCTCAGGTCGCTATGGGCGCAGACCAGGCCCAGCTCATCAAGGCTTTGAAGGAAGCCGAGGCGTACAAGGGACCTTCCCTCGTCATCGCCTACGCGCCTTGCATCAACCACGGCATCAATATGATGAAGTCGCAGGCAGAGGAGAAGAACGCGGTGGAGTGCGGCTATTGGCAGCTCTACCGTTACAACCCCGCGCTCGCGGAAAAGGGCGAGAACCCCTTCACGCTCGATTCGAAGGATCCCACGGGCGACTATCAGGCGTTCATCCTCGGCGAGACCCGCTACGCTTCCCTCAAAAAGACGCAGCCCGCCGTCGCGGAAGAGCTCTTCAAGAAGACGGAAGAGAGCTCCAAGCAGCGGCTCGCGGGATATAAGAAGATGGCAGGCAAGGAGTAAGATCCCCTACCCATGTCCGAGGTCAGGCCTCGAAAATGCGCTTTTTGAAGTTTGAAACGCACAATAAAATTGAAAAGCGTCCCCGACGTTCGTCGGGGACGCATAACGGAGAGATGGCAGAGCGGTCGAATGCGGCGGTCTTGAAAACCGTTGATGCGCAAGCATCCGGGGGTTCGAATCCCTTTCTCTCCGCCAACGAAGGGCACCCAACGGGTGCCTTTTTCGGTGGCGGAGAGAAAGGGTAAAAAGAAAGCACGCCTCGGGGGGTCGCCCCGCCCGCACGTCGGCACAAACTTTCTTTTTGCGCTCTTTCCGCAAGCGGCAAGAGCTGTTATTCAAGTTAAAACTTCCACTATGTTAAATTCCTCTTAACGGGTCAAAATCACCTGCTCCGAGTGATCTTATAATACTGCTACTACGCATCGCAAATTTCCAGGTTGGCGTCTCTGCTGTAAAATAGGATTGATTTTCGGGACAAGTGAAAAATTTCTCGCGCTCGACATTTAATGATGATATCAACTTCTTTAAGGTATCCTCTACAAATTCCGCATTAAATTGCCTTCGCAATGTGAGTACGCGTTCCCATAAAGCAGGGAGAACCCACAGCATGTAACGCAAGCCGGAAATTTTTACTGCGGCACCAGCTTCTCTTTGGGATGAGTTGGCGAATGAAAATCCAACAACCCTTTCCCATGCGAAAAGATAAAGGCATATAATTTTAACTTTTTGTTCATCGGTTAGCAAATTACCGTTCATAGCCATCTCTTGAATTTTTCCTTTCTGCAATATGGCCATAACTTGCTTCGCTTTATAGCCGTTGCGAATCCTCTCTGCTCCCATAATAATCCGTCCTTTCAATGGATTATTATTATTTAAAGTAGAGACTAAATTATAGAAATTTTTTTCGTTTGGACTAAGCATGTTCAATTGCTCTTTAAACCACATTAAAAGATTCCCATTCACTTTCTCTTGTTTCTCATTACAAGTGACGAAAATCTCCCGCCTTTCGTTTTGCGTTGGTTGAATATATAATGTAAATCCAATTTCATAGTTTATATCGTCATGCAATTGTCTGATATTCGGCAAAAATGAATATAGTCTGTGTTGTCCGTCCATGACGTCAAGTGCATTTTTATATTGTGCATATTCTTCTTCAAATGAAGGCAAATCTATATAAGCCCCTTTTATATCATCGTTTTTAACAATGATACGATTATCACTTGTTGCATGAGTAAGCGTATTCGGTAATATACCGTTCTCTGAATCTACATAATGGGCAATATCTTTCACTCTCTTTTCACTTAAAGGACGTTGTGCGCTTTGCACCTCTCCCATTCCAATTTCTTTCGCAATTCTTACGAGCTTTCTTGGATCCATTTTACCGATATAGCACTCCGAATTATGTTGAACTATCTTTTGCAAATATACCCTTTCCATATGATTCTCCTTATATAATTTTTAATAAACTTTTAAATATATAATCTGTATGGGCACTTTTACATAAATTGCATGTGGAACATAACGCTTGATAATTATTCTCCAACTCGTCTCCCACCAAAGCAAAAGGGATGATATGATCCACATGTATTTCGGTTAAATTTATTCCGAGCGATTCCCCACAAACCCTACATTTCCCATTCTGCTCTCGACAGAGTTTCTGTTTCAGCTCAATGGGTATGGGTTTTCGCTTATTACTTTTCCTTAAATTTGCAAGAATCCATGGCCTCACGATTTCTGCTTCATCTTCCGTCAGTTCATATTTTAATTCGCGCATAAAAAGAGCGCGAATTGTCCCACATGTGTCATATGTTTGTCGGAAAAGCGTTTGGATATTTTCGCGTAAACTTTCGTCACGCTCCATGCGGACACATATTTTTTGAAAAAGATTTAATAGAAAAGTTTTTTTATATTCTTCTTTAATTGTTTCATTCGAAGCGAGCTCATCTAACGTAAACATTTGTATCCTCAATGATATTTTATCACATATGCAGTAAAAACACAAGCGCTTTATTTAAATTGTTTATATTCCATTTAGTTCCCAAGCTCTCCGCCGATGCGCTATGCTATTCATACATTTTATCTTACGCTTCGTCATCCGAATCGTTTATCATGTCCGCAATGGACTGCTCATAGCCATCAACAACGCCGAGATGCATCATCGCGTCCGAACTGCCGGAGAAAAAGAACATGATATATTCGCTCAAATCGATCATTTTTTCACTGTTGGCAAGCTCGTCTTGCTGCGTATATTTGTTGTAACTCATGATATCTCCCCCTTCCCTATCCACCTCCGGGGAGATCATAAACGTATAGGTACCTATCTTGATATGATTGGGCATAATGTTCGACAGCAACTCTTTATAGTGGATCGCCTGGCTCAGTTTATTCTCGAATTTATATTCATTGCCCAGCTTGTCAAAGCTGAATTCTATGATCAAGATCTTGTTTTCGTAAACGAGCAGATAATCCGCTCTCCTTTTGGTAAACGGTATCTGATACTCTTGTATGATCTGTAATCTGTCCAATATCCTTTCATTCACATTTTTGAGTGAATGGAACAAAAGGTTCAATGTATCCAACCATGATAAGACTTCCTCATCGCTCGCCCGGATGCCCTGCTCGTCTGCCCGCTGCCGAAGCGTCTTAAAATAGCTTTTGTCCGAAATCATGTTTTTTCTCGAAACCGCGCCGTCATCATAGACAAGCCAATTTGCAATTCTCAGATCCTTTTCTACGAGATCCTCGAACTCTTCATAATTCAGATTATACAAAGCCTTCATTTTATCAAATCCCCTCGTTTGCGGCTTCATAAGCGAGACGACCGCTTTTTTATTATGATTGTAGCAGATTTTCGCCGAAAAAGCAAGGGTTCGCTCTTTATTAGTTTCGGCTCCTTCGGTTGAATTTGAAAATGCGAAAAATTATCGCGCGCGGACGTCGTCCTATTGACAGAAACAAATGAAAGTATTATAATATTCCCAGCGGTCACGGTTCACGCCGCAATAACGCTTCGACACCGTGACAACGCTTCAACGCTACAAAAAATAGTTCGCTGCCCCATCGCGGGCGCGCCAAACGCTTACAAAGGAGAGACAATATGGAAAAGATGATCGCGCTCGTCAAGGAGACGGCTGCCCCGGGGCTGAAAATGCGGGAAGTGCCCGTCCCCGCCGTCGGCAAGAACGACGTCAAGATCAAGATCAAAAAGACTGCGATCTGCGGGACGGATCTGCATATCTACCATTGGGACCAATGGTCTCAGGGCGCAGTTAAGCCTCCCGTCACGATCGGTCACGAATACGTCGGCGAGATCGCGGAAGTGGGCGAGAATGTAGAGGGATTCTTCGTCGGGGAACGCGTGACGGGCGAGGGGCACGTCGTATGCGGGCACTGCCGCAACTGTCTTGCGGGAAGAGGACATCTCTGCCGTGAGGCGAAGGGCGTGGGCGTGAACCGCGACGGCGCGTTCGCGGAGTATCTCGTCATCCCCGCCAAGAACGTCTGGAAGTGCACGGACGCCATTTCCGACGACATGTATGCCATCTTTGACCCCTTCGGAAACGCGACGCACACCGCGCTCTCCTACGATCCCGTGGGCGAGGACGTGCTCATCACGGGGGCGGGTCCCATCGGCATCATGGCCGCTGCCATCACAAAGTTCCGCGGCGCGCGGCATACTGTGATCACCGACATCAACGACTATCGCCTCGACCTCGCGAGAAAGTTCGGCGTCGTCGCCGTGAACACTGCGAGGGAGGACCTCGGCGAGGTCATGCGCGCCCTCGGCATCCACGAGGGATTCGATATCGGATTGGAGATGTCGGGGAGCGCCGCCGCTTTCAACCAAATGATCGACAATATGGAGAACGGCGGCAGGATCGCCATGCTCGGCATTCCCAAAAAGGACATGCGGATCAACTGGGAGACGGTAGTGTTCCGCTGTCTGAACATCAGGGGCATTTACGGAAGGCAAATGTTCGAAACATGGTACAAAATGTCGGCCATGCTCGAGGGCGGGTTGGATATCTCCCCCATCATCACCCACCGTTTGGACGTGCGCGACTTCGAACGCGGCTTCGAGGCGATGGACAGCGGCCGCTCGGGGAAAGTCATTCTCGACTGGACGAAATTACATGTTTGAGCTCTGAGTTTGTGCAAGGGCGGAGATGAGATTGAAGGGTATCGCTTGTATCAAAACCCCTTTTGGCACTTCGTGCCACTTTCCCCAGAGGGGACAGCGAGATCTCGGCTCCTCCCGAGGAGGAGCTGTCGAGCATTAGCGAGACTGCCCCGCGCGCACTATTCTCTACCAAGCGCGGCACGAGCGCGTAGCGCGAAGTAGGTGGGTACGAATTTAGAATCCGCCCCACCCCCTACCCGTTGCGATGGCAGGAACCATCGCAACCCCGTCGGCGAGGCCACGCCTCCTGTCGCGGTGCCATTCACAGCCCACTGGGCTGTTGAATGAGAATTGCACCGCTCCACCCCCACGGAGGGGGCAAGAGGCTCTGTTTCCCGACCCCAAAGGGGACAGCGAGAGTTCCCCCCCATCCGTCACGGCTACGCCGTGCCACCCTCCCCCCGTAGGGGGTAGGGCTTGGGAAAACCGACCCCATTTCTCAAATCACTCAAAAAACAAAAACCGCGCTTTTTGTTTTTTGCCCCAATTTGCGCCGCGCGCTTATTGTCTTTGAGGACAGATACGGGGGTGGGCGACGGGGCTTTGAGATGAAAAAACCTAACCCCTCACGAAATTTTGTTTGGGCGATTGTTGACGCACCCCCCACCCTACCCTCCCCCCTCTGGTAAAAGGGGGGAGGCAAGTGGAAGTGCCCCAAACAAAATTTGTGAACCCCATTCCAATAACGGCGCGTTGCAAAACCACGCTTTTGCATAAGCGCACTCAATTTGCCGAACCCTTTCGGCTTATTGTCTGATGAAACAGCGAGGTTTGGGCGGCTAAGAGTTTGAGAAGGTACGAGAGCCTCTCCGCTCACGAAATTTTGTTTTGCGCCCTTGCAAAACAAAATTTGTGAACCCCATTCTAATAACGGCGCGTTGCAAAACCACGCTTTTGCATAAGCGCACCCCATTTGCGCAACCCTTTGCGCTTATTGTCTTTGAGGTCAGTTCGGGTCGTGGGCGAATTGTTGTGAGATGAACAAACCTAACCCCTCACGAAATTTTGTTTGGGGAATTTGTTGAAGCACCCCCGCCCCTACCCCTCCCCCTCAAGTATAAGGGGGAGGGCAAGAAGGTCACCCCAAACAAAATTTGTGAACCTAAAAATTTATAAGGCAGGGAATTTTATGGATCAAAGAGAAGCACTCCGGTTTTATCGGGAACAGGTGGAGAGCATCAAAGCGGACGGGCTCTTTAAGGGAGAACGGGTGATCGCGTCCCCCCAGAGCGCGCATATCACGGCGGGCGACGGCGAAAAAATGCTCAACATGTGCGCCAACAACTATCTCGGGCTCGCGGATTCAAAGGAGCTCATCGACGCCGCGACAAAGTGCTATCGGGAGCGCGGGTTCGGCTGCGCCTCGGTGCGCTTCATCTGCGGGACCCTCGACGTCCATAAGGAGCTCGAGGCAAAGATCGCTTCCTTCCTCGGGATGGAGGACGCCATTCTCTACTCCTCCTGTTTCGACGCGAACGGCGGCTTATTCGAGACCATTCTCTCCGCGGAGGACGCCGTCATTTCCGACGAACTCAACCATGCGAGCATCATCGACGGGGTGCGCCTCTGCAAGGCGGCGCGCTATCGCTACCGTAACAACGACATGGCGGACCTCGAAAAAAAGCTCGCCGAAGCGGACGAAAAGGGCGCGCGCATCAAGCTTATCGCCACGGACGGCGTGTTCAGCATGGACGGCGTGATCGCCAACCTGAAAGGCATCTGTGACCTCGCAGAGCGGTACCATGCCCTCGTCATGGTCGACGACAGCCATGCGACGGGCTTTGTGGGCGCGCACGGGAAAGGCACTGCCGAGTACTGCGGCGTGGAGGGCAGGATCGACATCATCACCTCCACGTTCGGCAAAGCGCTCGGGGGCGCGTCGGGCGGGTTCACCGCAGCGAGAAGGGAGATCGTCGACCTTCTGCGCCAGAGGAGCCGCCCCTATCTCTTCTCCAATTCTCTCGCGCCCGCGATCGCCGCGGCGACCTCCCGTCTCATCGATATGCTCTCTTCCACCACCGCGCTCAGAGACCGCCTCGAAGAGAACACGAAATACTACCGAAACCTGCTCAGGGAGGCGAAGTTCGACGTTATCGAGGGCGTGCACCCCATCGTCCCCATCATGTTCTACGACGAACGGACGGCGGGCGAGACGGCGCGCCGCATGATGCAAAAGGGCGTGTATGTCGTGGCGTTTTCCTACCCCGTCGTCCCGAAAGGGAAGGCGAGGATCCGCACGCAGGTCTCCGCCGCGCATACGAAAGAGGACCTCGACTATATCGTGAAGTGCTTCACCGAAGTCAGAGCCGAAATGGAGAGATGACCTTCTCATTGAAACCGCCCGCGGGAGACCCCGCGGGCGGTATTCGTTTGTTCAGGCGAGGAAACCTCCGTTTTGCAAGCTCGTAATGAGCGCGTTGAGCGTCGTGGCGATCTCCTGTGTTCCCGCCGTCGCAGGATCGGTGACGGGCGTCACCGCCGCGGCGGGCGTGATCGTTGCGTCCGCACCTGTCGGACCTGCGGGACCTTCGGGGCCCTCGGGACCGGTCGCACCTGCGGGACCCTCGGGACCGGTCGGGCCTGCGGGGCCCTCGGGGCCTGTCGGACCTACGGGACCTTCGGGGCCTGTCGGACCTACGGGACCTTCGGGGCCTGTCGGACCTGCGGGACCCTCGGGACCTGTCGCACCTACGGGACCCTCGGGGCCTGTCGGGCCTGCGGGACCTTCGGGGCCTGTCGGACCTGCGGGGCCTGTTGCGCCCGTTGCGCTCGCCGAACCTGCGGGGCCCGTCGCACCCGTTGCTCCCGTGGGACCTGTGGGGCCTGTGGGACCTGCGACGCCGGCGATCCCCTGCGGGCCTTGCGGACCTTGCGGGCCCTGTACCCCCTGAAGGCCTTGCACGCCCTGCGGACCGGTTGCTCCCATTGCGCCCGTGGCGCCTGTCGCGCCGCGGGGGATCGTAAACGTGAGAACGGCGTTCGCGCCGCCCGTCGAAGTGACGGTCGCGGCCGTCCCGGGTTCGCCCGTGATCGTCTGGCCGACGGTTATCGTGGCGGGACCCTGCGGTCCCGTTGCGCTTGTAACTTATGGGATATTTTTTGCTATGTGCGCTCGATACTCTTCAAGACTTTGGGGATTGAGAAACTTATAATAGATATGAATTTCCCGTTCTCCATTTTCCTGTTTTTGTCCGACTGTAATAAAGTCGATGAGTTGCAAGCACGCTTCGCGCGTTAAATCTTCACATTTGCC
>CANQUD010000010.1 GCA_947626935.1 uncultured Clostridia bacterium
AAAGATTATCAATCTTTGGCAGAATGCAAAATTCTTCCCTCAAGGGGTGGGCAAGGGGTGGACGAAAAAAACAAAATCGTTCGAAACATTCTAAATTACGTGCCATAGGCGGAATTCACTTCCGCCGTGGGCGACCCCATTTGGTACCCTACGGGAACCTTAATGTCCGTCTGAAAGGCGGAAGGCGTGGCAGCGGAGTATGAGGGATGTACAACACTAACCCCTCGAACGTATTTATTTTGCGCAGCAAAAGAAATCGTTCGAAATAATCGTTCGAAATTATTTCACATACTCCGCCAAAAGTTCGTAGAGCGTCTGGTAGTATTCGCCCAAATAGGCGCGGGCGAGCGTATCCATCGCGTACATCTGCAGGCGGGTGGCGGCGTCCGAAGTCACGTTCATGTAGTAATTCCTGACGACCAAAAATCTCTGCGATGCGGACAGCGCATAATTGGGATTTTCGGGATACCTGTACGGTCCCGCGTCGTTCCCTTCCGTCGCGATCGACTCGAAATGCAGCTGCTGGATGAGATCTTCCCGCACCGCGGCGATCTTCTCCTCGGAGAGCGCGTCGAGCCGTTCTTCCTCGCACAGCCTGATGTTGCTCCTCGCCGTGTTGTTCGAAAGCATGAAGTAGAACATCTTCTTCTTTTCGGCATTCGTCTCGGAGACAATGGTGTTCTTCTTCGTCTGCGCCGCGCGGACCATGGAGAGCTGCACCTCGGAAAGGTCGCTGTACGCGGGGTCGTTGAGGTCAATAATGTCGATCTCCATCTTCCTTCCTCCATGCAAATTCCAAGGCGCGGATGCAAAAATTCGGCTGCTCCGACGTGATCGAGACGGTCGTCTCCGACGTCCTCTCTTTCCCGTCGATCCTTACCCCATCTCCCCCTTTTGCGGGGAAAGGGTCCCCTCCGTTCACGCTGATCTCGAAGGTCCCCTCTCCGTCAATGCGCATCCATGCAAGTTTGAGGAGCGGGGCGGGGACCGTCACTTCCATGATACACCCGAAGCCGAGCGGCAGTCCGCCCGTCCTGTTGAACTTGTACACTGCCGTCCCCGCGAGGAAGTTTTCCCTTGCCCCTGCGGAGAGTCCCTTTCCGATGAGAAATCTGCCGCTCTTCTCCTCGAAATCGTAGACATAGACAACTTTTCTGCCGTTTTTCAGTCCGACGACGGCGGCGTAGTTTCCCCCGTAGCAATCCCCCGAGACGGCGGAGTTCGGATCGATCTCATCCCTCTGTTCGAGAAGGGAACAGCTGTTTCCGTCGAAGGCGAACAGTCCCTTCTCCGTCAGATAACAGATCTGTTCCCCGCACGCTGCGGCGGAACGGGGGAGCACGCTTCCGCCCGCAAAGGGCATCTCCGTCGCGGCGAAGTCGAGGGCTTCCCCCTCCGCCCGCATGCGCATGATCCCCCGCTCGAAAAAGACATAGAGTCTCTCGCGGAAGGAAATGAGCGCGACGATGTCCCCCTTGCCGTCCTCGAAATCGACATAGCCCGCCCCGTCGGGGTCCTTGCCCGTCTGCGTGACTCCTTCGATGGAGAAGGGGGCGGAGAAGCGGAGCCTCTTTCCGTCCGCCGCGAACAGCCTGCCGTGGTGCATGGCAGCGCAGGTCCCCCCGATGCCGAAGGTGCGGATGACACTGTCCCCGCGGATGTAGTAAGCGCCGTTTTCCCCGACGCAGTAGATCCCCTTGACCCCCGTATCGGTGGAATGGGACAGAACTGCCCGCGGCGCGGCGTCGATCCCCGCGATCGGCGTCATCGTCGTGACGTCGTAGAGCATCTTCTTCCCGCTCAAATAGGCATAGACCCCGCCGTCCGTCGCAAAGAGACGGCTCCCCGCGGCAGGAAGGGTCGCGATCTCCGTGTTCCCCTCCCCGCAGACGATGCCCGAGGACGTCGGGCGCATGTGATAGAGGGATACTTTCTGCCCCGCCTTCGGCTTGGAAGGATCGACGCGCTCGGTGAAATACTTCTCCTCGGGCGCGAAGAGGGTCTTTTCGTACCTCATGCCCACCTCCTCGAGCGGACGGAGAGCGGATGGCGCAGGATGCCCGCGGACCGCAGCGCATTGCGGTAGTGGATCCCCCACAGCTTCCCCTCTTCATATCTGCCCTTGATGAAGCAGTACTCCGAGACGATGCCGAATGCCATGAGGCGGGCGGAGATCTTTCCGCCGTGCTCGCTCGTGCCGTCGATGCCCTTCTTGCTCGGCGCATAGCAGTAGGTGACTTCCGCCTCGGCGCAGTCGCTCCTGACGCCGTCGCAGGTCAGCGCGAACTTGATCCTCTCTCCCCCCGCCTGCACCGAACAGACGTCGATCGGCGGGGAAGAGAAGGCGGAAAAGGGCAGAAATCCGTTCATAAACGAGAGTTTTTCCGTCCTCTTCAGGGGGTAGTCATCGAGAGCGATCTCGTTCTCGATGACGTTGAAACATTCCAAAAGCGTCGCCGCCTCCCCTTCCGCCGCGCCGTCCGAGACCGCCGACAGAAGCGCTTCATCGTCGAGAAAGGCGGCGGAAAGGAGCAAAACTTCCCGAACGGTCATGCTTTTCTCCTTACTTTTCGGTGATCCCCGAGAGCATCGCCTGTCCGCACGGGCGGTAGCACATGAGGTCGGCGTACTTGACGAGGGTCGCCGTGAACACGGGCTTGCCGGGGATCTGGCGCAAGATCTTGCCGTCCTCGTCCTCGAGCCATTCCCAGTCGCAGAGCTGGTGCAGGACGAAGTCGTCCGTGTTGAGCAGGTACATCGTCCCTTCGGGGCAGAATCTGTCCGTCACGACGGGAATGCCGTTGAAGGAGATCGCCTTGTAGCCGCCCTCGAGTTCAAGGGTGTCGACGTGGCGGTACTGCGAGAGCAGTTCGACGAGCGCACGGCGGACTCCCCACGAGCAGATGATGAAGTTCACCTTGCCGCCCGATTTCTCTTCCACCTTGTCGATGGCGAGCTGGATCTCGTTCTCCGTGAGCGTCTCCACCGTCTTCATGTACGGTTTGAGCCACGAATTTTCCGTCCGCGAGACGCCGTAGAGCGCCGTCGTCGTGAAGATGCTCCCGAGTCCCGTCAGTTCGGCGTTCTTCGACCCCGCCGCGTAGAATTCATAGTCCTCGGAGGAAGCGATGCTCTTGTCGATGGTGATGGTGTTCTTTTCCTTGTCGACGGACTTGACGCAAAGCCCGCTCTCCTGCTTCGCCCCGAGGTCGGAATAGAGGTCGACGATCATGCCGTCCGTGAAGTTCCTCGCGCTGTCGAGGGTGACGGTCGTGCCCGACGCCGAGACGACCTTTCCGAGGTAGCCCGTGCCGTTGCCGAAGAGCATACGGCTCAAATTGTAGCTCGCGCTCTTGACAAGCCCTTCCATCTCCTCGTCCAAGAGGTTGACGAAGGCGCCCTCGCTCGTCGAGGAAGCCCTGATCGCCTTGTCGCTGATCTCGATGGTGCCGTAGAGGTTCTTGAGTCCGAGCGTGAGGGTGCAGTAGCGGTTGCCGTGCGCGGCGGGAAGGTCGCCGTCCTCCGCGCCCGCGGAGACGCCGCCGTTCATGCCGTAGCGGATGAGTTTCTTGATCTCCTTTCCCTGCACGTTGTTCGTCGACTGGCGGATGCGTGCGAGAAAGGGATTCGCATAGAAGTTGAGTTGGTCGGTGACGGCGCTCAAGTAGTACTTTTTGAGCGCCGCATCGGCAGAAGTTGTCGTAACTGTCATGATCTTCTCCTTTTTACTTGTTTTTCAGGAAGCCGAGCGCCAATGCCCCGGCTTCGCGGATGCTTCTCGGCTTTTGGGGGGGCGCCGTGACGCCCGCCCCCGCCGAAGAGAGCAAGGGCACGCCCTTGAGCGTCTTGAAATAGTCGTCAAGGACGCGTGCCTTCACTTCCTCATTTTCGCTGACGGCGAGGTAGAGTCCGTCGGCGTCCATGACAGGGTGCGCCTCTTCTCCCTTCCGCTCCTCTCCTTCGAGGGCTTTCAAGCGTTGACTGCGGCGGGTGAATTCCGCTTCCAGCTCCCCATACGCGCGCACGAGGGCGTCAACGCTCTTGAATTTTCCCGCGAGCAATTCCCCGCAGGGTCCCTGTTGTCCGTTTTCCTCTTCCATGTCATGCTCCTTTGCGGTGGCTCCCGAGGTGGCGCAAGATCCTCTCCTTCACCGCTCTGTCGTCCTCCCCGCCCGAGAGCAGGAAGCGTGTGTGTTCGGCGATATGGAGAGCATGGTCGTCGTATGCGTCCGCTTCCACATCGCCCTGCGCCAGCATGAGGTTTTCCTTCTCCGCTTTCCTGATATGGAGAGAGGAAATGTCCCTCGCGCTCTCCGCCGTCCCGTAGCCCAGAGCCTCGAGTACCCTGTTCCGCGTGTCGTCGTCGAGCACGCCGTTCTCGTTCTTGAGCAGTCCGAGGCGCAGAAGTTCGAGAATTTCTTCCCGCGTTTCCTCGGGCTTCCGCTCGTATCCCGTCTCGAACTGTACATCGTCAGCCGAGATATCGCTTGCGGAAAACCAGAACAGCTCGGTAGACCCGCCCGTTCCCGTCATGCGGAGCACGCGCTTGGCGGAGGCGAATTGCTTGTAGAGGTGCAGGATCTGTTTGCCCGCTTCCTTGATCGCCCGCTCCACGCTTTCGACGCTCATCTGCATGCGGTTTTGGTCTTGGTCGAGGAGAAGCTGCAGTCCGACGCCCGACGTGACATGCGTGGGGTTGGCGGAATTTCGGGAGATCTCGCTCATGCCCGATACGAGGATGAACTCGTCGGATATGCGCTCCTCTTCCTGTGCAAATTCGCTCGGCAGGGATCCGCAGTCGAGAAATTCGGGCTTGGGCGAGCCTTGGCGATAGATGAGGACTTTCCCGGGATACAGTCCCTCCTCGCTCAACTCGTCCGCGTCGACGGATCCGTCCTCGACGGCGATGACTCCCATGGAAAGGCGGTTCAAAAACTCGTGTTTGCGGTTTCGTACCGCGTTATACGCCCGCTGCAGTGGGATCATGCGGTCTACGACGGACGTCCCGAAAAAGGACCCCGCCAAGGGAATGCACGTCTGCCGCACAAAGGGCAGCGTGCGCTCTCCTCTGTCTTTGTTGCGATAGGGAAGCGGTCCTTCATAGAGAAGCGTATCCCCCGCGATTATCTCAAGCCGTCCGTCGGGATAATCTCCCGTCGGGCGGGTATACCGTTCAATGACGATCTCGGCGTTTTCGAGCACGGGGCGGGCGGCGCCGTCCAAGGGCTTTTTCCAGCCCCCGGCCTGCGAAAACGGCAGGAGCGGGAAGTCCTTGATCTCCCTTCCCGCAAGCTCCACGCCGTACCGTTCGCGGATCTCGGAGACGGGCACCGCCTTCGCGTGGATGAGGCTCCGCACCTCGTCCATGCTCTCCGCCGTGAGGGAATCGGGATAGATCTCGAAGGGAGAGAGCGCGATGACGTTGACGTCCCCTTCCCGCAGGGAATGCCCCGTCTCGTCGGTGCCGATGACGTTGCCGTCGTCGAAGTTCCAGATGACTTTGTAGAATGCCGTCCCGCACGTCTCCGACCAGACGGTCGCGCGGGAGACGATCTTGTCGAGGTCGAGCCTGTTCTTGACGGAGTCGAGGATCCCCGAGCACAGCCTCGCCGTCTTGACGTCCCCTTCGCTGTCCGAAAACGCCCTGACGGTGAGGGTGGGTCTGATCTTGGCGAGACGGGCAAGGCGGGTGTCGATGGTGGGCGCGACGTGGTTGAAGCATCTGCGCGACTGCCAGTAGAATTCCCTGTCCTCCTGCACGAGTTCCCCCGCGGGGGAGATGTCGCAGTACTGGTTCCCGCTGACGAAATTCATGTTGAGTTCCCAGCTCTTTTCGATGCTCCGCCTCGCCTCTCTCCTCGCCTCGAAGTCTGCGGCGATCGAAGCGACGAGCTTCTTCTTCCGCTCCTCTTCTGCCTTCTGTTCCTTTGTGATCTTGTCGTTTTCCATGATATATCTCCTCATTTTTGTTCTCCCGCACGGCGGCGGAAGGGCTATTCTTCGTCCTTCAAACAGCGGATAAGCCGCTGTTTTTCGGCTTCGAGCTGTTCGTCGGTGAGCGTCGAGAAGTCGCTGTCCTCCAAGAGGAGCTTGACGGCTTTGAGGTCGGGCGGAACGTCCTTTTTGGTCTCCTTCCGCTTGAGGAGCCGCAGCTCCCCTTCCTTCGCATCGTACTCCTCGGTGACTTCTTCCACCGTGAATCCGAGCGCCACCTTGAGAATGGCGTCCCTGATCTTATCCTCCGTCATGTTTCCTCCTTAAAACGCGGATGCGCCGCTCCTTGTCGAGCGCGATCCTGCTCTTTTGCGCCGCGGGGACGGCGGGAGCGGGTCTCGTCATGAGATAGTACCGCAGTTCGTCCATCGCGTGATCGTCCCGCTTGACGGGACTCTCGTCGTTCCCCCAAAAGTACCCCTTGAATTCTCTGATCATGTTCGGGCAGCTCGAAAAGATGTAGAGGTCGGGCAGCCCGTTCGTGCGGGAGAGATAGCTCTTGATCCGCGCGATCCCCGCAAAGACGTCCTTGTCGACCCGCATGTCGGCGAGGATGCCGCGCTCGTAAAAGAGTTCGGCGACGGACTTGGAAGAGGCGAGCGTCCTCTGCCCCGCCGCGGGGTCGATGAGGGCGGAAATGCGACCCCGTGTGTCCCTTTTCCACCCCAATTTGTCGCAGATCTCCCCGATCGCGCGGGTGTGGAAATCGACGTCCCGTCCCGCCGCATAGTGCTCCGCCACGACATAGACGTTGCCGTCGAAATCGGTGCAGTACCAATGACAGGAGAGCGGGTTCTTCAGCCCGGGGTCGATGGAGAGGGTGTCCTGCCACTCCTTCGGGATCGGGAAGGGGTCGATGACGTGCACATTTTCGTCGAACTCGGGATAGACCAGCCCTTCCCGCGTGCAGAATTTCCCGTAGCGGCGGGACTGGAGCGTCGTCTCGTCCATCGTCGCCGTGAGGAGCTTTATCTCGCTCTTCGGAAGGAAAGGGTTGTCCGCCCACTCCATGAATTCGTACCAGATCTGCGGGTCGTTGTGCCGATTCAGATAAATTTCCTCATAGACGAACGTCAAGCCCTTGAGGGGGGTCATCGTGCCGAAAATGTCTCCCTTCTTGTCGAGAACGCGCATGGCGCATTCCTCATAGACGTCCTGCGGCGGCTCCTCGTCGAACCAGACAAAGTCGAGAGAGCTTCCCTGAAAGCGCTCCCGTCCCTGATCGCAGCTCTTGAATCCGATGACGGAGATGCCGCCGAACACGTTTTTCACGCGGATCTGGTCGATGACGCCCGCATACGGCGCGTCCTTCCTGCCGCTCGACATCACAATGTCCTCGATCCAGTCGGGACGGAGATAGTACAGGATCTTCTGCTGGGCGACGTCCCTCTGGACCTGTGACGTGAGGGAAACGACCCAGCCGAACACGTTCTTTTTGTTCTTTCTGTAGGGATGATTTCCCCTTGCGAGCCAGACGGCTTCCGCGGCGCCGCATTCCGTCTTTCCCGAACGGTTCCCGCCGAACACCCAGCGGTTGCGCTTCTTGCACCTGTGGAAGGCGAGCTGCTTCTTGTGCTTCTTCCTGCCCGTGTTGTAGCGGGCGAGACGGTCGGACTCGCTCCGCTTCTTCTGTTCCCGTTCGATGGCGTGGATCTTCTGCAATATTTCGTTCATTTTCGATAAAATAAATGCTTTCATACGCCTTCGTTTGGACTATGATAGCGGCTATGAAACGCTTATTCTTCCTCCTGTTTCTTACGATGTTCGCCCTCGCGCTCTCCCCTTCCCCTACGGCTGTCTCCGCCGCGGAAGAGCGCTATGCCGTCGTGCCCGACGGGGATGTCTGGTTCTATGCGGGCGAGACGGAAAGCTCCCGCGTGTTCTTGCTCCCCCGCACCTACTATGTCAAGCTCCTCGGCGAGGGAGACGGCTACTACCGCGCGGAATACCTCGTCGACGAGGCTCCCTACAAAAAATTGACGGGTTATTGCAAGAAAGAGGACGTCATTCCCGTCGATTATATCCCCGTGCGTCCCTATCTCAAGAAGGAGATCACCCTCTCCTATTCCCTTCCGACCTCGGGCGGGACGGGCGGACTCGGCGGGTCCTTCTCGAGCGTGGAAAAGACGTTCGTCTACTACGGACAGCGGTACGAGGGCGCGGAACTGTACTATTACGTGCTCTCGGACGGGACATTCGACTACATTCCCGCAAAATCTGAACTTGTCTTTGAGCAGAACACCGACTATCTCGACTATCTCGCCGCCCAAGGGACGATGGGAAGCGGCGGAGATACGGCTTCCACGACGGAGAAGGGCATAAGCGCCGCCGTCATCGTCGTCATCTGCCTTGCCTCCGCAGCCGCCGTCGCCGTCGCGGTCCTGCTCGTCCGCGGAAAGAAGCAGACAGCCGCAGAGGACGATCAGCCCGAGGACTGACAGGGTCTCCCCCGTCTCCTTTGCGCCGTGAGGGCGTATTCCCGTCCGTCGCCGAGGGCTGCCATCACGCGGGAGAAGAGTCCGTCCGTCTCGGCAAGAAACTTCTCCTGCGTCCACCCCTTTCGGGTAAAATATCCCGCCGCCTTGAGAAAGAGGCGGTTTTGTTTGCGGAAATAATTGCGCTCCGTACAGCCGAGCGCGAAAGAGGAAAATTTCTCCCGCAGCACCCTCTTTCTGCGAAAATATTTGTACTCGAGGAGAAAGGTCTCCTCTTCCGAACAGTCCCCGAGCATCTCCTCGACGACGGAACAAAGCTCCTCGATCGTCCGACGCACGCAGATCTCCTTCACGATCTCCCCCGCGACCTTCTCCGTCGAGCGGAGATCTCTGTAGGAGAGCAGGGCTTTGTTGTCCGCCGCCGCCCCGACGGCTTCCCCGATCTCGCCGAGAGCGGGATAGGCATACAGGATCGCCTTGACATAATCGTATTTCAACGCGCCACACTCCTTTTCGCAACGGTCCGAACGCCCGTGCGCAGACAAAATCCGAACGTTTGTTCGCATTTATCTTACCACAGAATTCTGACACGCGGGTGCAGGTATGACAAAAATTTTTCTCAAAAAAAGTTTTTGGGGAAAGGCGCGATTTTTGGGAAATTCTTTGCGCGGCTCCCGTCGCAACCCTTGCATTTTCTCCCCGCGCGTGTTATAATGGAGATATGTTGAAACAAAAGCTGATCGGTACGCTGCTCGCAGGCGTGATCCTGACTGCGGGCTTCGGACTCGCTCTGCAGGAGAAAATTCCCGCAAGCGCAGCCTCGATGCAACTCAATGATATGAGTGCTTCTCTCTTTCTCCCCGAACACTACGAGGAGTATTTAGAGCTGAATGCCCCTTCCGACATCGCCGTCTGCGGGGGACATATTGCTATCTCCTGCGACAAGGATCTTTTCCTCTTTGACCGCAACGCAGAGGAAGCGACCTACCAAAAATTTACGCACACCGCAAAAATTTCCAAGATCCAGTTCTCCGACGACGAGCAGCTGTACTTTTCGGACGAACTGCAAAATTTCTATCAGCTCGATCTCTCTGCGCTTTCCTGCGGAGAGGTGCTTACTACGCTCACAACGTTTTATATCCATGAGGACACGCTGTTCAGAGTTCTCATGACGGACTTGGGGACGAATTATCTCGCGGTAGACATCGCCGATTTGAAAAACAACGACTCGCCGTTCGCACACAGTGAATACAAAAATACGCCTCTTTTGACCTTTGACAACGGCATTTTTTACAGTGTCGTCGAACAAGTCATCAATGCGTATTCCTACAATACTGTTTCGGAAAAATACGAACCGAACGGCACCCATGCGCTTGACCAACGCATGAGCGGGGTCTCTTCCGCCTGCGCGGTCGGGGGAGTCCTGTATCTCTCCGTCAACAGCGATTCTGGCACCAATAACGGTCTCTATTCCTATGACTTCACGACCGAGGAAGAGACCCTTCTCTTTGCGGGAGACGGGTACGGGGCTTTGACGTCCTATGACGGCAAGCTCTATGCCGTCAAGGGCAATTCCGTCCTCGAATATTCCCTCGAAAACGGCGTCAAAAAGACGGACTACGAGATCTCTTCCGCGTCCGATTCCGTCAACCGTCTCGATACTGCAAGTGACAGTGTGCGGGCGGGAGATCTCCTCGTCACGGCGGACAGCGGCAACAACCGCCTCTCGATCTATGACATGGAGAAAGGTTCCTTTGACATCATTTCCGTTAACTATTCCCCGAAATTCGTCGCCACGGACGGCGAGATCATCGCCGCCGCCTCGGAGAACCAAATCATTGCCTATGCCTGCGACAACCGCGGAAATTGGGATCAAACACAGACGCACACTCTCGACAGCGGGGATACCGTAAAAGGCATCACATGTGTATTCGGGAAAGTCTACTATGTCTCCGCGCATAAGCGCGGCGTACTTGGCGAAACACCCGTCTTTGACAGCTCCACCGCAAAGGGACTCGCGGCGAATCTCTATGGCGATCTCTTTGTCGCCTATGAAGATGGGAAAGTGGTCCGTTTCACCGAGGCAAACTTTACCGATAACACGGCGCAGGGCGAAACGCTCTCTTTCACCCTTCACATGCCTGTTTCGTCGCTGCGGGCAGATCGTGAAGGAAATCTCTACTATTTAAGCGACAATGCTCTTTGGAAGAATCATGAAAAATTAGCCGAATTCGGAAACAGCTCTTTCGTTTACGGCGATGAAAGCGGTCCTGTTGCGTTCGCTTTGGATCACGAAAATGGCGACGTATTTTTACTCTACGGCAACCATGTTGTGAAAACAAAGTCGGAAGCTTTGGGCATTCTGTCCCAAAACCATAGCGACGCCTTCGGCAGTCGGTTGGATATTCTTCCGCCCGATAGTCGGGGAAAGAGAAGCGAAAGCGCCCCGATCGTTAGAGGAACTGTAAGATGAATCATGTACGAATTGGAAAAAACAAAATAAAAAGATTTTGTCTTGCTGCATTGCTGTTTTATGCGTTTGGTTGTATACTCGCAGGCGCATTCTTGTCGGGTGCGCCGAATGTGGCGCACGCAGCGCAAAATTTGGACAGCGAAACAAACGCGTCTCTATTTCTACCCGAAAGTTACGAAAACTATCTCAAACTCTCCGCTCCTTCTTCGGTGGCGATCGGAGAACGTTATGTTGCCGTCGCGGACGGAAAAAAGATCTATATATATGACCATATGGACCCTTCCAAGGGATACCGCGTGTGGGAGCACAGCCGAGGCGCAGAGACTGTGACCGTCGGCAAAATGCAATTCACCGACGAAGACCGTCTCTATTTTTCAAGTGTCTCGGGTCTTTTCGAACTTTCGCTCGAGAATGAACTTTCCGAAAAACAAGTGAGTAACAACTTCTATCCCTATACCTTTCTCATCGCGGAGAATATCCTCTATGTTGTGACTGTGAACGACGGTTCCGACACCGTCCTCTACCGCTTTGAAATGAGCCGTGAATTACTCAGCCTTACGGACGCCAAACAACACGTAACGATATCAAAATCAAGTAGCGAGAAAAGTTCTCCTCTTCTCGCCTATTCGGATGGCACGGTATATTGCTCTTTGAACGGCTCTGTGTATCATTATAATGGCGAGACCCTGGAAGGAAACGGCAACTTTCCCCTCGATAACACGGTTTCGAGCACGCTCACGCCGAGTTCCGTCTGCGCAATCGAGGACAGCCTCTACTTCACCGACGGAGCGGGTCTGCACCGCGCCGATACGAATGGAAACGCTAAACTGATCGAGTCTGCAGAGGACATCAAAGCCCTTTATCCGCACGGCGATCTTCTCTACTGCCTGTGCGGGAACGCTGTCCGCGCCTACGATACCAAGAAAAACGTTTTCACCGACTACGAAATTTCCTCCGACTCCGCTTCCGTCGGGCGGCTCTCGGGCGCAACCGACATCGTGCGGGCGGAATCCCTCGTCGTTGTCGCCGATACCGCCAATCACCGCGTATCGGTGTATAACAGCGACACGGGAAACTACTCCGTCCTTAAAGCGAGCGGGGACTTCTCCCCCACGCTCGTTGCAACGGACGGCACCCTTGTTGCCGCCGTGAGCGGGGGCAATGTGTATGTTTGCCAAAACCCAATGAGAGATCCGACGTTCGGCGATCCCTTCTCCCCCAACAGCGGCGTGATCGAGGGCATCGCCTGCGTGTTCGGAAAGGTGTACTACGTCACTCAAAACAACATTCAGGGCGTGCTTGGCGGAGAGAGCGCTTCCAAGTCTAACGGCGGCTCCCCCACTGCTATGACGAGCGACCTCTACGGCAATCTCTACGTTGCCTATAACGATGCGTCCGTGCGCTCCTTTTCGGAGGAGCAATTCATTGCGCAGGACGAAAATGGGACAGTGCTCGAGGGCGTGACTGTCCCCGCCGAGGCAAAGACCCTGCGGACGGGCTTTGACGGCTCTCTCTACTATCTCGACAAGGACGGAAAACTCTGCGGCACCAATGGCGAGCAACTCGCCACGATCAACGGCGCGAATTTCGTCTACAGCGAAGAGAGTTCCCTCTCCCCTGTCTCCTTTGCGCTCGGCTTCGAGGACGACTGCGTCTACTTCAATTTCGGCAATTTCATCGTCGCTTCCAAGGAAGGCTCCCTCGGCTTCCCGACCCTCAAGACGATCGGCACAGCCGATGTGTACGGCGAACTTTCCCTCGTGCATGCGCCCGAAGATGTCCGATACGTTGACGTCAAGAAGGGCGCCGTCGGAATCAAAGTCGACCTCTCGACGCTCACCGGGGACACTCCCTATTTCCCCTATGACTCCTACGCGCGGACGGCGGAGAAGGACCGCGGCGTCATGCTTGCCGAGACGGACAAGTACGGACTCATCGCCCTCTATCACGACCGCGGCTATGACGTGCGGCTCTTCCGCAAGGAAGAATGTGCCGATGCGAGCGCGGTCATCGACGAGGCGGCGGGGCAGAAATATCTCTCCAGTCCCTGCAATCTCTACAACTTCCCCTGCATTGCGGAGGCATTCCAACAGACCCTTCCGCGCGGGACCCTTCTCACCGTCCTCAATGTCGTGCAGGCGGACGGGGATAAGGACGCGCTTCCCGATTACGGCTATGACTTCGCCTATGTGGAAGTCGTAACTCCCGCCCGCGAGACGGTGCGGGGATATGTTCCCCTCTCCTTCCTGACGGACGCAGACCCGAGCGGCGGCGCGGAGGAAGATTTTGAACTTGTCAAGCTCAAAGAGGACGCCGTCTTTACGGACGGGACGCACAGCAAGACGCTCCCCGTGGGGACGGAAGTGCGCGTCCGCGCGAACGGGGACGGGACCTATTCCGCCCGCTACTCCGACGGGGAAGGGACGTACTCCGCCGTCCTCGCCGAGGGAATGATCGACCGCGGGCAATCGGATGCGCTCCGCATCGCGCTCATCGTCATCTTGAGCGTCCTTGCGCTCGTCATCATCGGCGCATATTTTGCCCTGCTTCCCCGCATGAAAGACCCTGAAAATCCTTGACATTTCTCTTCACACAGGGTATAATACACAGCGTTTGTTTTCGTAAGGGAGAATGAAATCTATGTCCAAATATCCTTCCCCTCTCATTCTGCAGAGGGCGGATCCCTATCTCTTGAAGAAGGACGGAAAATACTACTTTACCGCGACCTGTCCCGCTTACGACCGCATCGAACTCAAGTGCGCCGACAAGATCGCGGACATCCCCTCCGCGCCCGCCCGCGTCCTCTGGAAGAAGCACCCTTTCGGGGCGCTTGCCTGCCACATTTGGGCGCCCGAACTCCACTTCATCATGGGCAAGTGGGTCATCTACTTCGCCGCGGGGCACAAGCCGGGGAAATGGCGCATCCGTCCCTATGCGCTCATCTGCAAGGGGAGCGATCCGATGAAGGACGAGTGGGTCGAGGGCGGCATGCTCTCCCCCGCCGACGGCGACCGCTATCCCTTTACGGACTTTTCCCTCGACACGACCGTCTTTGAACACCGCGGCAGGTGGTACGCGATCTGGGCGCAGAAGTTCGGCACCGCCGAGGCAAAGCCCGCGATCTCCAATCTGTACATCGCAGAGCTTGCGACGCCGACAAAGCTCAAGACCTTCCACGTCCTTCTCTCGACGCCCGACTACGACTGGGAGCGGCAGGGCGGATTTTGGGTCAACGAAGGTCCCGCCGTCCTGAAGCATGCGGGGAAGATCTTCGTCACCTATTCCGCCAGCGCGACGGGTGCCTGCTACTGCATGGGAATGCTCCGCGCCGACGAGAACGCCGATCTCCTCGATCCCCGTTCATGGCAGAAGGAGCGCTATCCCGTGTTCAAGACGGACGAGAAGCGCAAGATCTTCGGACCGGGGCACAACTGCTTTGTGGAAGGCGACGACGGCGAACAGCTGACGATGCTCCACTTCAGAAACTACGAAAAGATCACGGGCGATCCCCTCGACGACCATAACCGTCACGCCCACCTCATGAAGGTGGAATACGACGAAAACGGCGCACCCGTGTTCGCGTTTCCCGATGAGGACCTCTACACCGTCCCCTTTGAAAACGAACATCAAAAACACATCAATGAATAAGGACCCCGCGGGGTCCTTTTTTTGAAAAAAAGCTTCAGATATCGCAGCGGAAAGCCTTCGGAAAAGCATGAAAGCGGCGCGGGTTCATATACTGACGGTATGAAACATATCCTCTTCACGGGCGGGGGAAGCGCAGGGCATGTCGTCCCCAACCTCGCCGTCATGAATGCGCTGAAATTCTCCCACCGCATCACTTACATCGGCACGGGCGGGATCGAAAAGGACCTCGTCCGAGAGGCGGGGTTCGAGTTCTTCGAGATCGACTGTCCCAAGCTCCGCCGCTCCTTCACCCTCAAAAATCTTGCGATCCCCTTCCGTCTCCGCCATGCGGAACGGGACGCGCTCGACATTCTCAAGCGGGAACAGCCCGACCTCGTCTTTTCCAAGGGCGGATACGTCAGCTATCCCGCGGTGTGGGCGGCAAGGAAGCTCTCCATTCCCGCGCTCACCCACGAGAGCGACCTCTCCGCGGGTCTCTGCACGAAATTGATCGCAAAAAAGTGCACATATGTGCTCACTTCCTTCCCCGAGACGGCGGAAACCTTCAAAAACGGCAGATACGTCGGGTCCCCCGTCCGCAGGGAGATCCTGAACGGCGAAAGGAGCCGCGCAAGGCACAAGTTCGGCTTCGGGGAAGGTCCCGTGCTCCTCGTCCTCGGCGGCGGGAGCGGGAGCAGGACGCTCAACGACGCCGTGCGGGAAAATCTCGACGTTTTTCTGCCCCATATGGGCATTTTGCACATCTGCGGGCGGGGAAATCTCGCAAAAATCTCCCGAGACGGGTACGTCCAGCGGGAGTATGAACGGGACATGGGGTCCGCCTATGCGTGCGCGGACGTCGTTCTCTCGCGGGCGGGGAGCAACACGGTGTTTGAGATCCTTGCGCTGAAAAAGCCCGCCGTGCTCGTGCCTCTCTCGCATGCTTCCCGCGGCGACCAGATCGAAAACGCCCTCTATTTCAAGGAACGCGGTCTCGTGCGGGTGCTCGGGGACGAACCACTGCCCGACGCCGTGTTTGCCGCGCTCCGCGACAACGCCCTGCGCGATGCGCTGGAGCACAGCTCCTTCCCGAGCGGCACCGACCGCATCATCGCCGTCATCAAGGAAGTCCTGAAATAGGGCGATGTAAAATTCCCCCCATTCGTCACGGCTGCGCCGTGCCACCTTCCCCCCCAAGGGGTCAGGTCTCGGCACAAAGCCTACCCCTTCGGGGGGGAGGCTCCGCCGTAGGCGGTGGTGGGGGGGATCATGCCAACCATGCTCCCCCATATCAAAAAATCGGCACATATGTGCCGATTTTTTACTTTCAATGACCTTATTCCAGTTCAAACGCGCCCGTGTAGAGCTGGTAATATTTGCCCTTCTGTTCGATGAGCTGTTCGTGCGTGCCGCGCTCGATGATCCGTCCCTTTTCGAGGACCATGATCGCGTTGGAGTTCTTGACCGTCGAGAGCCTGTGCGCGATGACGAACACCGTTCTGCCTTCCATGAGTTTATCCATGCCCCGCTGGACGATCGCCTCGGTTCGGGTATCGATGGAAGAAGTCGCCTCGTCGAGGATCATGACGGGCGGGTCTGCGACCGCCGCCCTTGCGATCGAGAGAAGCTGCCGCTGCCCCTGCGAGAGATTGGCGCCGTTTTGATGGAGCATCGTGTTGTACCCCTCGGGGAGCCTTTGGATGAAGTCGTCCGCCCCCGCAAGCTTCGCCGCCGCGATGCAGTCCTCATCCGTCGCGTCGAGCTTGCCGTAGCGGATATTCTCCATGACCGTGCCCGTGAAGAGGTTGGTGTCCTGCAGGACCATGCCGATCGCGCGGCGCAGTTCCCCCTTCTTGATCTTGTTGACGTTGATCCCGTCGTAGCGGATCTTCCCGTCCGCAATGTCGTAGAAGCGGGTCAGAAGGTTGGTGATCGTCGTCTTTCCCGCGCCCGTTGCGCCGACAAAGGCGACCTTCTGCCCGGGCTTTGCATAGAGGGAAATGTCGTGCAGGACGATCTTTTCGGGATCGTACCCGAAGTCGACGTTGAACATGCGGATGTCCCCCATGAGACGGGTATACGTCACCGTGCCGTCCTCTTTGTGGGGATGTCTCCACGCCCAGATGCCCGTCCGCTCTTCGCATTCGACGAGTTCGCCGTCCACTTCCTTGGCGTTGACGAGGGTCACATACCCCTCGTCCGCCTCGGGCTTCTCGTCGATGAGGGCAAAGATACGGGCGGCGCCCGCGAGGCCCATGACGACGGCGTTGACCTGATTGGAGACTTGGTTGATGTTATTGGAGAACTGCCGCGTCATCTGCAGGAAGGAGACGATGAGCGCGACGTTGAATGCCTTGAGCGAGGCGTCCGCGTACACGCCGATCCCCCAGTTCGTGTTCTTGCCGATGATGAACACGGCGCCGACGACCGCGATGACGACGTAGAGCACATGCCCGATGTTCCCCAAAATGGGCATGAGCATGTTCGCGTAAGTATTTGCCTTGGTGGACTGGTCGCAGAGGTTCCCGTTGACCTTGTCGAAGTCCCTCTTTGCGGCTTCCTCATGGCAGAACACCTTGACGACCTTCTGCCCGTTCATCATCTCCTCGATGAAGCCTTCCGTCTGCGCGACGGCGCGTTGCTGTCCGAGGAAGAATCTGCCCGCTCCCCCGCCGACGAACTTCGTCACGAAGAGGATGAGCACGACGCAGCCGAGCACGATGAGGGTCAGATAGACGCTGTACCAGATCATGATGAAGAAGAGGGTCACGACCATGATGCCCGACGTCAGAAGCTGCGGGAGAGACTGGGAAATGAGCTGGCGGAGCGTATCGATATCGTTCGTGTAATAGCTCATGATGTCGCCGTGGCTGTGCGTGTCGAAGTACTTGATGGGAAGCTCCTGCATGCCGTTGAACATCGCCTCGCGCATGCTCTTGAGATACCCTTGCGTCATGATCGCCATGAGCTGCTTGTCGATCGCCCCCGCGACGAGGGAGACGACGTACAGCCCGATGAGGGTGAACATGAACGTGCAGATCTTCCCGCCGTACAGTCCCCAGAAGTCGATCCCTTGGATGAGTTCGGCGTGAACGACACCTGCGGCGTCGGTCGCGGTCGTCGTGGCGTAATCGATCGCCTCTTCCACGACCGTGAAGATCCTCTGCATGAAGATCGAGGGCAGCGCGGAGATGACGGCGTTGCAGACGATGAGGATGAGCGCGACGACGAGCATTCTCGGATAGAAGTGATAGACGGACTTGAGGATCCGCTTGAAAGTCCCCTTGGGTGCAGCGGCATGCGGTGCGCCCTTCATTCTCATGTTAGGCATTGTCCTCACCCCCTTTCTCGGCGCCCCTCTTAGGGGAGCTGTCACCATCGGCGGTACTCTCGGCGCCCTTGCTCATACCCCCTCCATGGGAGGGGGGTAGGGGGGTGGGTTCCCCCATCTCTCCAAAAGACGTGACCGCCTTGCCGCCCTTGTTCTGGGTGGTGTAGACCTCGGTATAGATCGCATTCGTGCCGAGGAGCTGCTCATGGGTACCTACGGCGTCGATGTGACCGTTGTCCATGATGATGATACGGTCTGCGTCCTCGACGGAAGAGGTGCGCTGGGCAATGATGATCTTCGTCGTCGAGGGGATATACTCGCGGAACGCCTTGCGGATGAGGGCGTCCGTGTGCGTATCGACGGCGGACGTCGAGTCGTCCAAAATCAAGATCTTGGGCTTCTTCAGAAGGGCGCGGGCGATGCAGAGACGCTGTTTCTGTCCGCCCGAGACGTTCGTGCCCCCCTGCTCGATGTATGTATCGTACTTTTGGGGGAAGGTCTGGATGAACTCATCCGCCTGCGCAAGACGGCAAGCCTCTTCGAGTTCCTCGTCCGTGGCGTCAGGATCCCCCCAGCGCAAGTTCTCCTTGATCGTCCCCGAAAAGAGGACATTCTTCTGGAGCACGACGGCGACCTGATTGCGGAGAGACTCGAGATCGTACTCTCTGACGTCCCTTCCGCCCACCTTGACGCTCCCCTCGGTCACGTCATAGAGACGGGAAATGAGGTTGACGAGGGACGTTTTCGAAGAACCCGTGCCGCCGATGATGCCGATCGTCTCGCCCGACTTGATGTGCAGGTCGATGTCCTCGAGCACGTTCTTCTCCGCCGTCGCGGAATACTTGAAGCTGACATCGTCGAAGTCGATGGAGCCGTCCGCGACCTCGTGAACGGCGTTTTCGGGGCTGTGCAGCGTGGATTCCTCTTTCAGGATCTCACAGATACGCCTTGCGCTCTCGACAGACATCGCGATCATCGCAAAGGTCATGGAGAACATCATGAGCGAGGTCAGGATCTGCATGCCGTAAACGACAAGCTGGGAGACCGACCACACCGTGAGCGGCGAACCCGACTCCGTCAGGATGTCGGAGATGTTCGTGGTCTTGAGAATGAGATAGGACCCCAAGAAGAGCACCGTCGAGAGCACGCCGTAGAAGAAGAGCTGCATGACGGGGTTGTTCCATGCGAGGATGCGCTCCGCCTTGGTGAAGTCCTTTTGCACGTCCGTCGCGGCGCGGTCGAACTTCTCCTTTTCGAAGTCCTCGCGGACGTAGGACTTGACGACGCGGATGCCCGAGATGTTCTCCTGCACCGATTCGTTCAAGTTATCGTACTTCTTGAACACGCGGCGGAAGAGAGGCATCGTTCTCCACATGATGAAGAAGAGGATCGCCGCAAGCGGCACGATGACCGCCAAAAAGATCCACGCGAGGCTTCCCCCCATCACAAACGCCATCACGACGGAGAACACCATCATCATGGGGCTTCTGACCGCGACGCGAATAATCATCATGAACGCCATCTGTACGTTCATGATGTCCGTCGTCATGCGGGTGACAAGGGAAGGAGTGGAGAACTTGTCGATGTTCTCGAAAGAAAACTCCTGTACTTTGTAGTAGAGGTCTTGGCGGACGTTCTTCGCAAAGCCGCACGACGCCCTCGCGCAGACGGCACCCGCCGCCGCGCCGCAGATGAGAGACAGAATCGCCATTCCGACGAGAATGAGCGCATACTGCCCCACGCCGAGGGTCCGCCATGTGACGCCCGAACCGGTCGCCCACAGCCCCGCGCCGCCTTGGATCGCCTCGCCGAGCAGGGTGATGGCAAAGGGAATGAGGCATTCGAGGATGACCTCAAACGTGACGAAGATGGGCGAAAGAATTGTAGAGACCTTATATTCTCTGATACATTTTGCAAGGATCTTGAGCAAACGATCACCTCCGAAAGCAAAAAACGGATAAAAGGCGCAAACTCCCCGAGGAATTCACGCGACATTTCTATACTATACCATTGATAAGAAAAAAAGTCAACTTTTGTGCGCCCCTCATTTGTCTTTTCACAGAAAAAACATATTGAGCGCCCGCGCCCCTGCGGGGGCGAAATGAACGGTCTACGTCATTCCGAACAAAGTGAGGAATCTCGTGCTTGAAATTTCTCGCTACGCCACTTCGTCGCTTCGCTCCTCGTGCCGCGCTTGGAGCAATCAGAATTCGCGCGGGGCGAAATGACGTGGAAGTCACGCGGGGCGAAATGACGTGGAAGTCACGCGGGGCGAAATGACGTGAAAGTTGCGCGGGGCGAAACGACGTAGAAGTCATGCGGGGCGAAATTCGGGTGAGACTGTTCCCATGTCCTGCAACTACAAGGCGTACGACAAGAACGGCAACAGCCACGACGAAGAAAAGACCTATCTCAAAAGGGCACGACGCACGACCCTCCCGCCCCTTCAGCATGAAGGCGGCTACTGGGTCATGGACCACGACTAAGCCCCATTCGGAAAAGAGCGCTGCCTCATCGGCAACGCTCTTTTTTCAAACATATCTTTCAATTTTTACCGTCAGAACTGCCGCAACGGCAAGTTTTATGAGGTCGGGCAGAATGTAGGGAACCACGCAGAGCATCAGCGCCGACATCACCCCGATTCGGTCCCCCGAACCGTTGTTATAGACGGTGAGAAACCAGACGGTTCCAAAGAAGTAGCACACGGTGAGCCCGAGAAGCATGGCCAAATACAGCATGCCGCATCGCAACCATCGGTTCCGAACGGAGATATGCCTCGCGGCTGCGGGAATGAGGACCGCAAAAACAAAGCCGAGAATGTAACCGCCCGTCGCGCCGAACAGTGCCGCCGCGCCTGCCTTGAACCCCGCAAACACGGGGATCCCGACGAGTCCCATGAGAACATAGACGGCGACCGCCGCCGTTCCCCGCTTCACCCCCATAAGTCCCCCGACCGCCGCAACGGCAAAGGTCTGCAGGGTAAACGGGACCTCTCCGATGGGCAGGGAGATCCACGCACATACGGTGATGAGCGCGACCCCGACGGCAATCAAAGCGGCCTCCTTTGCCGCGCTATCCTGACGCTTGGAAGCAATTTTTTTCATGCGAAACTACCAAAAAAAGCAACTTATGTCGCGATTTTCGCTCCTACCCCTCCCGCGGAGGGAGATGTCACGAAGTGACAGGGAGTGAATGCGGCGGCGGGGGGATTGCCCCGCCGCCGCATTCACCGCAATTTTTATTTTTCAACGCAATACTTCTTGAGGTCCCCTCGGTCGGTCTGTTCCCAAGGATAACTGTCCCTGCCGAAATGCCCGTAAGAGGCGGTCTGCCCGTAGATGGGACGGCGCAGGTCAAGTTTCTTGATGATCGCCGCGGGACGCAGGTCAAATTCCTTTCTGACGATCTCCGCGATCTCATCGTCGGGCAGTTTTCCCGTGCCGAACGTGTCGACAAACACCGAGACGGGGCGTGCGACCCCGATCGCATAGGCGACCTGCAGTTCCATCTCATCGGCAAGCCCCGCCGCGACGACGTTCTTGCAGATGTACCGCGCCATGTAAGCGGCGCTCCTGTCGACTTTGGTCGGATCCTTTCCCGAGAAGGCGCCGCCGCCGTGGGGCGCTCTCCCCCCATAGGTGTCGACGACGATCTTCCTGCCCGTCAGCCCCGAGTCCCCCTCGGGTCCGCCGATCTCGAACCTGCCCGTCGGGTTGATGAAGTACTTCGTGTTCTCGTCGAGAAGTTCCTTCGGGATCACGTCCTTGATGACGAGTTCCTTCATGTCCCGCTCGATCTGTTCGTGCGTGACGTGCGTGTTGTGCTGGGCGGAAAGGACCACCGTGTCGACGCGCACGGGCGTTCTCCCCTCGTATTCGACAGTGACTTGCGTCTTTCCGTCGGGACGAAGATAATCGACGAGTTTTTCCTTGCGGACTTCGGCAAGACGGTAGGCAAGCTTGTGCGCAAGGACGATGGGAAGAGGCATGAGTTCTTCCGTCTCGCGGCAGGCATAGCCGAACATCATGCCCTGATCGCCTGCGCCGATGGCGTCCTCTTCCTCGCCGCCCGCCTTCTTCTCCTTGGAAGCGTCCACGCCGAGGGCGATGTCGGGCGACTGCCCGTGAATGAGGGTGATGATCTTGCACTTGTCGTAGGCGAAATCCCCCGCATAGTAGCCGATTTTTTGGATGACGGAACGAGCAATCTGTTCATAATCGACGTTCGCCCGCGTCGTGACTTCCCCCATGATCATGAGAGTGTTGTAAGCCGCGCAGCATTCGACCGCCGCACGGGTGTTTTTGTCCTGTGCCAAAAGTTCGTCCAAAATGGCGTCGGAGATGTTGTCACACACCTTGTCGGGGTGCCCTTCCGTGACGCTTTCGCTCGTAAAAAATCTTCTCATATGCGTTTCCTCGCCGTGTCTCTCTATTATAGCGAAGGCAGGGAAAGATGTCAAGTAATAATGCGGGGGCGGCGGGCGCTTTTTGCGCCCGCCGCCCCCGCCCCCGTGTTCATGCAGAGCGCAGCGATGCATCCCATTCAACCTACGGAGCAGGTGCGTCCCCTTGGCGCCCCCCTTGAGGGGGAGCTGCCGAGGCTGCCTTTGCCGAGGCTGAGGGGGTGTCCCGATTCGGAATAACACCCCTTCTGCCCCTGCGGGGCACCCACCCCTCAAGGGGTGGGCAAGGAATGCGCCGCACCACCCGCTTTCCCTCAAACATAGTCAAGGCGCCCGCCGACGAAAGTCGGCGGGCGCCTGCATCAAAAACCTTTCTTATTGCTCAAAACTTATTGCTCAAAATACGTCACATTCCCATTTTTATCGATCGTCCCGTCCGTGCAGGTTACAGTGTAATTTCCTATGTGACTGTTCCACCCGCTTCCTTTCTTGATTGCTTGCCATTCTTTTACCGTTCCCTTAAATTGAATCTCCGTCAGACTACTGCACCACTCGAACGCCCACTCTCCAATCGAGGTTACGCTGTTGGGAATTGTGATGCTCTTCAGCCCGCTACAACTATAGAATGCATCCTCTCCAATCGAGGTCACACTGTCGGGAATGGTAATGCTTGTCAGCCCGCTACAACCCTTGAACGCATCATCTCCGATCATGGTCACGCTGTTCGGAATTGTAATGTTTGTCAACCCGCTGCAATAACCGAACGCACCATCTCCAATCGAGGTCACGCCGCTTCCGAGCGTCACACCCGTCAACCCGTTGCAACCAGAGAACGCATAATCTCCAATCGAGGTCACGCTGTTCGGAATTGTAATGTTTGTCAACCCGCTGCAATCACCGAACGCACCATCTCCAATCGAGGTCACGCCGCTTCCGAGCGTCACACCCGTCAACCCGCTGCAACTACTGAACGCATGCTCTCCGATTGATGTCACGCTGCCGGGAATCGTGATGCTCGTCAGTCCGTCGCAATCATAGAACGCATAAGGCTTGATCTCAGTGATTTCATTGGGAATGGTAAGTTCTTTCACTTCCACATTGTTCACATAGAGGTGATGAGCATCACACAGCGGGTTGGCATCATGATCCCTAAAATTGATTTTACACCATGCCAAAAGATCGGAGATAATAACTTTTTCCAGTCTGCCACAATTCCCGAACGCCCGATATCCGATCGATGTCACACTGTCGGGAATTGTTACGCTTGTCAGCCTGTCGCAGCTCTCAAACGCCCCATTCGGAATCGATTTGGTCCCTGTCCGAATGGTGTATGAACCTGAAATCGTATTTTGTGCCTCAATAAGGTGATTGCCGATATAGAGGACACCGCTATTGTCCCAATGACTTTGATCATTATAATACGCCGTACTCCAGAACGCAAAATCTCCAATCTCTGTCACGCTGTCGGGAATCGTTATACTTGTCAGCCCGCTGCAATTCTCAAATGCCCATCTTCCAATAAATGTCACACTATCTGGAATTGTTACGCTCGTCAATCCGCTACAATTACTGAACGCATAATCTCCAATCGATGTTACACCGTCGGGAATGATGATTGCACCCTTGACAGCATGAGGAATAAGAATAAATTCTGTTTTTTCTTTGTTATATAGAATCCCGTCTTGACTGCTGTATTTTGGATTGTCAAGTGAAACAGTTATGCTTGCCAGTCCACTGCAACCCGAAAACGCAGAATATCCAATCTTAGTTACGCCGTTTCCAATCGTCACGCTCGTCAGCCCGCTACAACCATTGAACGCATAACTTCCAATCGAGGTCACGCTATCGGGAATTGTTACGCTCGTCAATCCGCTACAACCCGAAAACGCACTTCTTCCAATCGAGGCCACGCCGTCGGGAATGATGCTGTTTTTACAACCGAAAACCAATGTTTTTGTTTCAATTTTAATCAGACAATCCTGTTCATTCCGATAGATTTTATTGCCTTCCGCTACCGTAATATGTTCAAGCCCACTACAACCTGCAAAAGCTGCCGCTCCAATGGATGTCACGCCGTTGGGAATCGTTATACTTGTCAGCCCATGGCAACCGTAGAACGCAGAATCGCCAATTGCTGTCACACTGTCTGGAATTATGCTGTTTTTACAGCCCAAAATCAATGTTTTTGTTTCGATTTCGATCAGACAATCCTGTTCACTCCGATAGACCTTATTGCCTTCCGTTACCGTAATATGTTCAAGCCCGCTGCAACCCTCAAACGTATACTTTCCAATTGCTGTCACACTGTCTGGAAGCGCAATGTTCGTCAATCCACTGCAACCCTTGAACGCAGAATCACCAATTGCTGTCACACTGTCTGGAAGCGCAATGTTTGTCAATCCACTACAACCCGAAAACGCATAGTCTCCAATCTGGGCCACACCACTTCCAATCGTCACACTCGTCAGCCCGCTGCAGTCCTGGAATGCATAACTTCCAATTGAGGTCACGCTGTCGGGAATTGTAATACTCGTCAGCCCGCTGCAGTCCTGGAATGCATCACTTCCAATTGAGGTCACGCTGTCGGGAATTGTAATACTCGTCAATCCGCTACAACCCGAAAACGCAGATTTTCCGATTGATGTAACTAATTTTTTATTATAATACTTTGGAATAACAATTTCCCTTGATTCGCAACTTCCTCTTCCTGTCACTGCAACGGTAGAATCATCTATATCCTCATAGCGCAACCCTAAACTTGCAAATTGTCCCCCGCAAGCGCACAAGCCGTTTTCAAACTTATGCTCATGCCCTTCTTTGGCATACACGGTGCCGCCGATTTTGAGAACGTCCTTTTGAATCGTTCCTTCCATTTCGATTTTGGACATTCCCGTCTTGTCCATGCCGCCCGACGCGTCATAGGTGAGCTTCACGTTTTCGCCGTCGAAGATGATCTCGCCCTTGTTGCCGTCCGCATCCTGCCATGTGCCGCCCGAGAGCTTGTAGAACCGCTCCATGTTGTATTCTTCCGTCTCGCCATTATAGACATAGTAAACGCCGTTGTGGCGGTTGGCAATAGCAACGGGAACCGCGACGCCGACAATGACGGCGACGACGAGAATCATGGAAACCACAACCGCCGCCTTTTTGTGCTTTTTCAGCCAAGTTTCAAAGTCCGTGGGTTGCGCTGCCGCGATTCTCCTTTCCTGCGCTTTGACGAGCACGGGATAGGTATTCCTCTGATACCTTGCCAAAAGAGCGCAGATGACGGCAGCAACGCATCCGATCAACGAAAACACGAGCGTCAGAATGGGAGCCGCGCCCGCCGTGAAGATACCAAACCCGCCGTCCTCACTCGAGATCTGTCCCAAAAGAATGCAAGAGACGACGAAGAGGACAAAGAAGAGGACATAGCCGATGCCCGTCAACAGACTGCGCAAGAAGATCGGCTTCCCGAGCAAGGAGACACGCTTGTAAAGCGTCTTTGAAAAGAGGGAGAACACGACGATCAAGACCGTCAAAAACAGGGTACACGCGGCAAGCACGATGAGCGTCGTCAAAGACCCCGTCAGGGACGAACCTTCAAAATTCGAGATCTCATAGACATTGCCGTAGCTCTCGCTCGGGATCGCCTGTCCCATGAGTTCCCCGCCGGGCATGACTGCGACAGGCGCGAGGAAGAAGAACATAAGGACGACGGAAAGCAATGCGAAAAGATCCGTGGGGAATGTAGAGACAAAGGAATAAAGCTTTTTCGTCCCTGCCGTCAAGGGTCTTGCCGCCGCGGGTGCGGGCGTGGGCGAAGCCTTCGGCGCGGAGACAAAGGAATACCCGCAGTTGGGACAGAATTTAACGCCGCCCGCAAGGGTCTTTCCGCATTTCGGGCATTTTTTCTCCTCTTCCCATTTCCCGCCGCATTCGGGGCAGAAGTTCCCCTCAAACTCGGTGCCGCACGTTGGACATTTGTGCATAAGAACAACCTCCATGAAAATTTTGCGGGCAATGTTGGTGAACCCCCACCCCTACCCCGCCCCCTTGAAAAGGGGGCAGGCAAGGAGAGTAAAAAATAAGGGCGCTCCAATCACGGAACGCCCGCATTGAGTATCCCATGATTGTTGCGACACAAGTTCATCCGCAGATGGATAAAAGGATACACCAATTGCCAGTGTAGCCATCTGCGTTAAAATATGAACTTATGTCGCAGTTCCAGTATATCACGGCTCCATAAAATTTGCAAGATTTTTTTGATATTTGCTTGAAAAACTCTGCCGCGCCGCCGAAATCGTTCGGCGGCGCGGCTTTTCATTGACTTTCCCCCCCTCGTATGCTATACTTTCTCCATGAAGTGTTTTCTTTGCCCCGTGAAATGCGGGACGGACAGAGAACTGCGGGCAGGCGCGTGCGGCGTCAGGGGGATCACCGTCGCCAAGGCGTATCTGCATCCCTTTGAGGAACCCTTTTTGTCCCCGCACGGCAAGAGCGGGACGGTCTTTTTTTCGGGCTGTTCCCTTCGGTGCGTGTTCTGCCAGAATTTTGAAGTCTCCCGCGCCGCCAAGGGGAAAGAGGTCTCTCCGCGCGAACTGGGGACGATTTTCCGCGATCTTGAGGACATGGGTGCGGAAAACATCGATCTCGTCACCGCCGATCACTTCATTCCCCAACTTGCGGAAGCGTTTTCCTATTTCCGACCCCATGTGCCCGTTATCTTCAATTCGGGCGGCTATGTGACGGAGGAAGCCCTCTCCCTCATCGACCCCTTCATCGACGTATATCTGCCCGATTTCAAGTTCTTCTCCCCGCTCCTTGCGGAGAAATTCACGGGGCGGAAGGACTATCCCGCCGTCGCGGAAGCGGCGATACGGTTCATGGCGAAAAAGCCGTCCGTTTTCGAAAACGGACAGCTCAAAGGGGGGCTTGCCGTGCGGCATCTCGTTCTTCCCGCCCACACCGAGGACAGCAAGCGGGTGCTCGACGTCCTCTCAAAGACGATCCCCCGTTCGGCTCCCCTCTCGCTCATGCGCCAATACACGCCGATGGGCGATATCGGAGCTTTCCCCGAACTTGCCCGCCGCGTCACCGACAGGGAGTACGAAAAAGTCGTAAACTACGCATTAAGTCTCGGTTTTTCGGACATTTACACGCAGGACGCCGCGAGCGCGGAACCCTCTTTCATCCCGAACTGGGACGAATGAACCCTACTTCCCCATCAACTCCGCTTTGAGCCGCACGAGTTTCTTCGTCAGCTTTGCACAGGCGGCGGGCGGCGCCGCGCGGAGTTCCTCTTCGAGCTTTCTCACTTCCTCAAGTCTCGTCATAGACACAGTATTGCATTCGGAGCGACCGACTATGCTTTTTTCCTTTGACAACGTCACATTCGGATACAGCGGCGAGCCGATCGTCGAAAACGTCACGTTCGAATTCCATGAGGGCGAACGGGTCGGGTTTTTGGGTGGAAACGGCGAGGGAAAGACGACCGTTCTTCGTCTCCTCACGGGTCAGCTCCTTCCCGACAGCGGCACGGTGTTCAGAAAGAACAAGCTTCTCATCGGCTATCTCGAGCAGACGGGCGGATTTGAGAGTTCGGACACCGTCTACGGCGCGATGGAAGAGGTCTTTGAAGAGGACAAGGCACTCCTTGCCCGTCTCGAGGAGACGCAGCGGGAGATGAGCCTTCCCAATGCCGATCTCCGCATTCTCTCCGCGCGGGCGGAAAGTCTCAACAAGCGCATCGCCGCACGGGACAGCTACCGCTACCGCGTCAGGATCGAGACCGTCCTGAACGGCATGGGCTTCGGCGAATTCTACGACCGTCGCATTCCCACGATGAGCGGCGGCGAAAAGACAAAACTCAAGCTCTGCAGGCTTCTTCTGGAAGAGCCTGAACTCCTCGTCCTCGACGAGCCGACCAACCACCTCGACGTCAAGACCCTCTTCTGGCTGGAAGAATATCTCTCCGCCTTCCGCGGCGCTCTTCTCGTCGTCTCCCATGACAGATACTTCCTCGACAGGCTGACTTCCCGCACGCTGGAGCTGGAACACGGCAGGCTCTCTTCCTACAAGGGCAACTATTCCCGCTATAAGGTCCTCAAAGCCGAACGCGTCAAGGAACTTACGCGGGAATACGAAAAACAGCAGGAAGAGATCGCGAAATTGCAGACATATGTGGACAAAAACATCGTCCGCGCGACGACTGCGAAGTCCGCGCTCTCCCGCGTCAACAAGCTCGAACGCATGGAGCTTGTCGAAAAGCCCCGTCTCCCCTCTCCGCCCCCGCGCTTCTCTTTCACCTATGACGAAAAGCCGTACGAGAAGGTCATCGACACCGACCTCTTCGACCTGAAAGCGGGCGATAAGACGCTCCTGAAGGACGTCCGCTTCACCCTGATGCGGGGAAGAAAGTGTGCGATCGTCGGCGACAACGGCACGGGCAAGACGACGCTTCTCAAGTTTCTCCTCTCCCGCGATCCCCGCGTCCGCTTCGGCAAGTTCACCCGCGCCGCCTATTACGATCAGGAAAATGCCGATCTCGACCCTTCCGACCGCGTCCTCGACGCCTTTTGGAGCAAATATGCGCTGATGTCGCAGACGGATGCGCGGAAGCTCCTCGCGCAGGCGGGACTGGACGCAGAGGACGTCATGAAAGAGGTCGGAGAGCTTTCGGGCGGACTCAAGGCGAAGCTCGAGCTTGCCCTTCTCGAGGCGAAACGGGGGAATCTTCTCGTCCTCGACGAACCGACCAACCACCTCGACCTGCCCGCGCGGGAATCCCTCGAGGAAGCGCTCCGCGCCTTTGACGGCACCGTCCTCTTCGTCTCCCATGACAGGCGGTTCATCGAATCGGTCGCCGACTGCATCGTCTCGCTCGGAAACGGGACGCTGACCTTCTTCGACGGCGGGTATCAGGCATTTCTCGACGCCCAAAAGCGGGAAGAGGCGCCCGTTCCCCCTCCGCGCAGGAGCGAAAACGGCTACCGCAGCAGAGAGGACCGCGCACGGGAAGCGAAGATCCGCACCCGCACCAAGGAGATCGAGGCGCGGCTCGAGGCGCTTGAAAAGGAAGAGGCGGAGCTGAATGATGCGCTCATCCAAAACTCCGCCGACTATCAAAAAATTCTTGAGATCACGAAAAAGCTCGACGAGGTCCGCAAGGAAACGGACGCCCTCTATGCCGAATACGGGACGCTGATTTGACTCTCCGCTATCTGCTCGAACCCGCAACACTCCAGCTTCTTCTGCAATTTTTTGGGCAAATTCATGGAGCGGAAGAAGAACACGGCGCTGCCGAACAGCCAGACAAAGACCAGAATTTCAGACAGGATACAGCATACGACCTTGAGCGCAACGGGCATCCTCTTCCAGAGCGTCGCCGTCCGCCCGATCTTCCCGTCGAGGAAGGGACCGCGGATCTCTGCCGTATAGATGTAAGAACCGTACACCGCGCTGCGGCAGAGCATGAGCGTCACCGCAGTTTTTTTCATGTCGATGAGGTCGTTTTTCTCCCCGTCGCGCAGGATGAAGGTCTGCCGCTCTCTCCCGACGATGCCGACGCGCGGGGCGATGAGAATGTAGACGGCGCAGACGGCGATCAAAATTCCGACCCCCATTCCCACAAAACTGTTGTACATGTCGACATCGGGGACGGTCGTGTAGTTGAGAATGGCGATCTGTGCCGTCAGGAGCGCGATCGCGGCGATGCAGAAGTCGATGATCTTGATGTCGAGATATTGATAGCCCCTGTCTGCCGTGCGGAAGATGCCCGCAATGGAGAAGCCGAGTTCGCAAAAGGCGATCGTCGCGAGGAAGAGGACATAGATGAGGGAATAATCGCCGTGGCTCCGCCGCGTGAACGCCATACTCCCCATGAATGCCGAATAGACGACGCTCGCAAACAGCAAAAAGACGGCGGTCAGGACGTTCCGCCGCGCGGGAGCGGAACCCTTTGCCCCGCGGACGCATTGCAGTTTCGCAAGCAGGATCGCGCAGGTGTAGACGGCGATGATGCAGAGATTGACGTCCGTCAGAATGCCGATGACGAATTTCCCTGTCGTCAGGACGGCAGAAAAACACAGCCCCAAGGTCGCCCTCAAGACCAGCCTGTCCTCAAACGGCTTTTCTCTGTATTTTCGGATGAGTCCCTTCATCGGTCCCCCGCTTCACGGTATGGAATAACCCGTCTCTATTATAGCACACCGCTCAACTTTCATCAAGCAAATTCCCGTCTGCTTCGACCCGCGCAGTCCGCAGACGCGCAAAATCGCATCAAAAAAACGCCTTGAACGGCGGCTTCGATCGGGACTCTTGAGCAGCGGGAAAAAACCGTTGCTTTTTTCAAAAAAATTTGTCATATAACGGGCTTCTCGCAATCATCTGTGGTATAATAAAATCAAGAATACGGCGCACGTATTTGAAATTCAAACAAAGGAGAGACCCGATGGAGAATAAAATACAAAATAACGAAATCTGTTGCGTTTGCGGCAAACCGGCGTTTGTAGACGGGTCCAAATTCATAAAATGTCCGTACTGCAATTTTGAGATCGAACAAAGTTGGGATAAAGCACATCCCGAGAAGATCACCTACCCTTTGCTCGTTTCGGTGTCCCGTGCCAGAGAGTAATATCGTGCAGGAAAACCCTTTCAGGCGTCTTTTGAGGAATTTCTCAAAGGGCTTGATTTTTACGCCGAAATGTCGTTCCGACATGGAGGACTCCTGTATTACGTCATGTTTTCGGAAGGGAAAATTTGCGTCGGGCATGACGATGTCTATCAATTCTATGATACCGTCGAAGAATTCGCAGAAAAGGCGAACATCGACGGACGGCTCTTGAAAGACATCTGGGACGAAGTGGAAAATCCGAGCTATATGTTCGATTAAAGGAGAGAGATGCAGGAAGAACTTACAGAATACGAAAAACAGAAAGCACAAAAGAAGCGCGAACTTGTGCGGAAGGAGCTTCAAACAGTGGAAAAATATCAGATCCTGCTCATCAAAAAGCGTAGTGTGCTATCCTTTCTTTCGAATAAAAATTTAAGGGAGACATCTGTCTCCCTTGTTTTTTTGTAATACACGCCTTGAAGGGCGTTTTTGGGTTACTTCTTCATGGCTTCGACTTGCTTTGCGACTTCCTCGGAGAGATCCTCGCTCTTCTTTTCGAGTCCCTCGCCCATGACGTAGAACACATAGCGCTTGACGGAGACGGGAACGCCCGCTTCCTTCGAAGCCTGCTGCAGGAGCTGCTTGACCGTGACTTTGTCGTCCTTGACGAACTTCTGCTCGAGCAGGCAGTTTTCCTCGTAGTATTTGTTGATCTTGCCGAGCACGATCTTCTCTGCGATCGCGGCAGGCTTCCCCTCGTTGAGGACTTCCTGCATCATGATCACCTTTTCCTTCTCGAGAACTTCCGCGGGGACCTCTTCTCTCGTGAGGTACGCGGGTTTTGTGAAGGCGGTGTGGAGCGCAAGGTTGTGCGCAAGCTCCTTCGTCGTGCCGTTTTCCGCACAGCCGAGGTCGAGCATGACGCCCATCGTCCCGCCCATGTGGATGTAGGTCTCGAGGAAACCTTCCGTCTCATAGAGGCAGAAACGGCGGACGGAGACTTTCTCTCCGATGACGCCCGTCTGCTGCTGGACGTAGCTCTCGACGGTGACGCCGTCCATGTCGGACGCGAGGAGCGCATCGACGTCGGCGGGTTTGGTCTTTAAGATCTGTTTCGCGACGGTGTTTGCGATCTCATGGAACTTGTCGCCGTTCGCGACGAAGTCGGACTCGCAGTTGACCTCGACGAGGACGCCCTTGTTGCCCTCGACGAGCGCATAGACGATCCCCTCTGCGGCGATCTTGCCCGCGCGCTTTGCCGCCTTTGCGATGCCGCGTTCGCGGAGAATGTCCGCCGCCCTCTCGAAATCGCCGTCAGCCTCGGTGAGAGCGTTCTTGCAATCCATCATGCCCGCGCCCGTCTGTTCGCGGAGCTTCATTACGTCTTTCGCGGAAATAGCTGCCATATCTCTTTTTCTCCTTCAGATTATTCCTGTGCGCCTTCCTCGGCTGCGGGAGCGGGTTCCTCGCTCTCCTCGCTCGTCTCGTAGGCGACGCCTTGGTTTGCCTCGATGACGGCGTTTGCAATGACCGAAGAGATGAGTTTGATCGCGCGGATCGCGTCATCGTTGCCGGGGATCACATAGTCGACGAGGTCGGGATCGCAGTTGGTATCGGTGATCGCGACGATCGGAATGTGGAGTTTTCTTGCCTCTGCGATGGCGATATCCTCGTTGTGAGGGTCGACGACGAACATCACGCCCGGGAGCTTCCGCATGTTCTTGATGCCGCCGAGGTTCTCCGTGAGCTTTGCCATCTCCTTCTTGAGACCGAGGACTTCCTTCTTGGGGAGAAGGTCGAACTCGCCGCTCTCTTCCATTCTCTCGAGCTTTTCGAGGTAATCGATGCGGGAGCGGATGGTCTTGAAGTTGGTGAGCGTGCCGCCGAGCCAGCGGGAGTTGACATAGTACTGCCCGCAGCGCTCCGCCTCTTCCTTGATGGCGTCCTGCGCCTGCTTCTTGGTGCCGACGAAGAGTACTTCCTTCCCCGCCTTCACCGATTCGACGACGAAGCTGTACGCCGCTTCGATGAGGACTGCCGTCTTTTCGAGGTCGATGATGTGGATATCATGACGGGCGGCGAAGATGTACTTGCTCATCTTGGGGTTCCACTTTCTCGTCTGGTGTCCGAAGTGGACGCCCGCTTCGAGAAGCTGTTTCATGGTGATAACTGCCATAAATTCCTCCGTTTTTCCTCCCCGCAAGGCGGCAGTTCCGCTCCATTTCCGCATGAAAGATTTACGGAACACGGCGAGCGGCGCTCTGCGGGTGTGGACTATCTGCCTTTGCAGACTTTAGTATTATACCATAGTCGCGGGAAGAAGGCAAGCGATTTCCCCCATCTTCGCGCCGAAAATTTGCCCGATAAAACACGAAACCGCCGATTCGGCGGTTTCGGGAAATTATTTCTTTTTGCTCTTGTTCTTGCCCTTGAGCTTTTCGAGGTCGACCTCTTCCACGTTCTTCTCGGAAGGTTTGACGACGAAGAGCACGACGATGGCGACGGCGAGAACTGCGGAGATCGCAAACAGCACGACGGACGTGACGTTGTTCTTCAGCCAGTCGATCTGCCCGGGCGTGATGTCGGAGGGATTGCGGATGTCAATCGTCTGATAGGCGACCGTCTGCTTGTTGGCGAGGTAGGTGTCGGTGAGCACGAGCTTGACGATGTACCTGCCGCTCTTTTGCGGGGTGAAGGAGCCGGGCGTCGTGCCGGGGTTCCAGTTGTAGTCGTTATCCGTCCTGTTCCAGGCGTCCTCGTCCTCTTTGGAGATGTCCGAGTTGTACTTTCTGATCTCGATGAAGCAGGGGTCGTTGTCCGCTGCGCCGTTGTAACGCTCGTCATTGAGGTATTTCGCAGCGTCCTCGTTGAGTTCCGCGACGGTGGGAACGTGCATCCCTTTCTCGTTGATCTTCGCCTCGTCCATGTAGTACAGCGTGTAATCTCTCTTGCTGTTGCCGTAGGCGATGATGTCGAAGCTCGTGATGGAGTAGGACGATCCGCGGTAGCCGATGGAATTGTCCTCGACGGGTTCGATGACCGCGCCCGTGTAGCCGATCTCGATCGTGAAGTCGGGGATCTCCTCGACGTCCCAGATGTTGGTCGCCGTCAGAGTCGTCAGCGTGGGCGTCTCGTTCCCGTCATCCAGATACATCTGCATGGTGTTGCCCGCGGAGTCGGAAGCCATGACGCGGAATTTGTACGTCCCCGGTTCCTCGATCTCGAAGCGGAGATTGTTGTAGCGGAGACTCGTCTCGGAAGAGGCGGAGCTGCCCTCTGCAACGCCGGGCTTATAATAATAAATGTTGAATCTCAAATTGCGGTAGTCCGCGCTCTTGCTCTCGATGAGATCGCGCAGGGACGGGAGATAGAAGTAAGCGCCGTCGCCCGCGGAGACCTTTTCGGCAGCGGCATCGAGCTGATCCTGATAGGCCTTGACCGCCTCTTCGTAATTCTTACTTTGGGTGTTCTTTCCGACCTTGACCGTCTCGCCCGCATCGTTCGTCTCTTCGACGACTTCGGGCGTGATGATCGTGTAGTAGGGAGCTTGCTTCTCCTTGTCGATGCGGATGTAGTTGAAGCCGTTCTGCTCCTTGACGACGTTCGCGCCTTCGGACTTGTCCGCATACCAGTCGAGGTAATAGAACCACTTGGTGGACGCGTCGTCTCTGCCGTCATCGACCGTGAAGCGGATGGAGACATACTCTACCTCATCCGAATCTGCGGGGGATTCCTGTGTGGGAACAAAATACGTCGTCGTGTAGAGAGATTTGTAGCCGTTTTCGTCCGTCAGCTTCTTGAGTTCGGGAACGGCATACATATCGTCCACCTTCTTCGCCATGTAGTAGTAGCGGGATGTGGAGAGGGAATCGTCGCAGACGTCGATGGCTGTGGGAGAGAGGTCATATCTCTGCCCGAGAGTGAACGCGTAGATCTTTTGGTTGAAGATGAGCGCGGGGGGCGCATCGTCCACGACCGAACCGCCCTCATAGAGGACCGTCTTGTCGTCCTGCTCGAGCTTGCCGTTCTCTTCCGTCGCGGTGCCGCCCGTGACTTTCATGGTCTGCCCGTTGAGTTTCTTCATGAGGACCTTCTGGGACTTGGTCGCATTTTCGGGCATGACTGCCTTGAACGTCAGAGGCACGTTGGGGGTGCTCGACGTGCGGTATTCGAGGTATTCGCCGCCGACATTGGTGAGCTTGGAGTTCTCTCCGACGGTCTTGCCGTTGATCGTGAGCAGGAATTCGCCCGCATTGCAGTTCCCTTCGGAGAGCTTGATCTCGAGATCCTTCGTCGGTTCGTCGATGAGGAGCAGTTTGGGATCTCCCGCATCGGGGAAGAAGTCCTTGTGTTCGTCATCCTGCAGAGAGGAATCCTTGAGGAAGGCATAGAATCCGTCCGAGGTATTCTTGAAGATGAGCTGGTTTGCCGACTTCCCCTCTTTGGTGACGTTTTCCTCTGCGCCCGAGAAGGTGAGCGTGAACGTCTCGAAATTGACTTCGGGGAAGGAGAACGTGAGACCGAAATACTGCAATTCGCCCGAGCGGTCGATCGCGGGAGCTTCTTCGCCCTCTTCGACCGTCGGATCTTCGTTGACGGGAAGATACCACTTCAGCGCAAGGTTCTTGCGGTACTCCACCGAGCCTTCCTTGTGGTCGTTTTCGGCGAGAATGAGGGTAACGTAGCCGTAGGAGTCCTCCCCTTCGGCGTGCTCTCTGCTGTCCGCATACGCTCTGACTTCACCGCCCGACATTCCCCAGAAGAGGGAAGAAGGTCTTACCGTGATCGCGCCCGCCGTGACGGGCGTGAGTGCGCCGACTGCCAGTCCTATCAAAAGTGCAAGCAAAGCAAAGCATGCTGTGATTGTTATGAAACGCGTCTTGATCTTATTCATGATAACTTGCTCCACGCGGATATACCGCCCGACTATCTCCGTCTATTTTACAATAAATTTCCCCGCTCGTCAAGCGGTATTTGCCTCTATCTTCCAAGAAATTAAAAATTTCGCAGAATTTCCACACTTGTCACACGAGCTTGAGACGGTCGATCTCGAACTCCTTCCACGGCGTCGCCTCGGGCGGAAACGCCACAAAGCGCATGCGTTCCTTGGTGACGGGATGGGTGAAGGAGAGCGAGTACGCCCAGAGCGCGAGCTTCCCCTTCTGCGCCGTCTCCCCGCCGTAGCGCATGTCGCCGAACACGGGATGCCCCGCGCCCGCCGTCTGGACTCTGATCTGATGGCTCCGCCCCGTGTGCAGCTTGATCTCCGCGAGCGAATACTTCCCGTAGAGCGCGAGGGTCCTGTAGTCGAGACGGGCATACTTCGCCCCGTCCGTCCCCTGCGGGCAGAGGTAGACCATGTTGTTGACGGCGTTCTTCTTGAGCCAGCCCTCGAGGGTCCCCTCCGCGGGGTCGAGGGATCCGTGAAGGACGGTGAGATACTTCTTCTCGAAGTCCCCCGTTTTCATCTGTTCGGACAGCCTCGCGGCGGCTTTGGACGTCTTTGCGAACACCATGACGCCCCCCGTCGGTCTGTCGAGACGGTGCACAAGCCCCAGATAGACGTTCCCCGCCTTTTGGTAGGCCGTCTTGAGATAGGCTTTCAGAAGGTCGAGAAGGTTCTCGTCCTTGCTGTCGTCGGGACAGCAGGCGAGGTTCTGGTCCTTGAGGACGACGAGGAGATGGTTGTCCTCGAAGAGAATGTTTTCGGTGATTTCAGCCATGAATGCAAATGCCTCCCGCGCCGCACGGAAGGGGGATCCCCTCTTCGGTGGGCAGTCCCACTTCGTACGCTTCGATGTTCCCCCCGCCGAGCGCAAGGGTCAGAATGTTGCCGAGGACCGCAGGTTGCAGCCCCGTCGTGTATGAGTTGATGAGGAAGAAGAGAAAATCGTCGGACAGGAGCTGCGTGCACAGCTTGACGAAGGGAAAGAGTTCCGTCTCGATCTTCCACATCTCCCCGCCCGGTCCCCTGCCGTAGGACGGAGGGTCCATGACGATCCCGTCGTAGCGGTTTCCCCGCCTGATCTCGCGGAGGACGAACTTCTTGCAGTCGTCCACGATGTAGCGGATGCCGCCCGTGATGCCAGAGAGCCGTGCGTTCTCCCCCGCCCGCTCGACCATGCCCTTGGCGGCGTCCACATGGACGACTTCCGCCCCCGCCTTGGCGAGCGCGACCGTCGCCCCGCCCGTGTAGGCAAAGAGGTTGAGGATCTTGGGCTTTCTCCCCTTCTTGACGGCTTCCGCGACGAGAGACCCCGTCTTTTCCCAGTTGACCGCCTGTTCGGGGAAGAGTCCCGTGTGCTTGAACCCCATCGGCTTGATTTTGAAGGTCAGATCTTTATATCCGACCGTCCAGCTCTCGGGGAGCTGTCTTTTGTATTCCCATGCGCCGCCGCCCTTGTCGCTGCGGCGGTAGACGGCGTCATAGCCGAGGGAAAAGAGGTCCTTCCCCTGCCAGATGACCTGCGGATCGGGACGGAGAAGGCGGATGTCCCCCCACCGTTCCAGTTTATAGCCGTCTCCCGTGGCGATCACGGAGAAATCTTTCCAACCCTCTGCAATGCGGATCATGATTCTATTATAGTGACCTTTGAAAAATTTGTAAAGCAAAATGGGACGCCGCGCGGCATCGTCATTTCTTGAAGATGAGGACGCTGAAGCTGTAGGGCGGGAGGGTCAGAGAGGTCGGAGCGGAGGGCGCGACTTCGACGGGCGCGATGAGGGTCGGCTCGTCGACCGTGTTGTAGGCGTCGAGCTTGCCCGACAGCCTGACGATCCGCGTCATGGAGCCGAACTCGACGTCCGCCGTCACTTCCGCCTCCGTCTCCCTGTCCGTCGCGTTGACGACCTTCACGAAATAGGTGCCGTCCCGCTCGGTGACGGAAGCGTAGATCCCCTTCTCGTCCGTCGCCGTCGGGAAGGACCAGTTGCCCGTGTACTGGCTGTAGAGGAGCTGCACATAGTAGCTCGCCGAGCCGTACGCGCTCTTGCCGTCGAACCAGATGAGGTCGGGACACCATTCGGTGTAGCCGAGGCGGGCGAAGAGAGGCGCGAAGGACTTCATGATGACGACGTCCGAATTGCGCTCCATGCCCGTCATGAACGCCGCTTCCGCAAGCGCTCCTTCCCAGCAGTTCGACTGGGGCGCATTGAAGCCCGCCGCCCCCGAACCGGGGACATGGGCTGCGTATTCTCCCGCATAGACCGTCCCGAGACGGGGATAGCTGTCATATACGTCGGCATGGTCGTACATCCACTGCGGCGGCACGTAGAAGTGTTCGTCGGAGACATAGACGAAGTTGGGATTTTTCTCCAAATTCTCCCGCGTCCACTTCCAAGCGTCGCGGTGGGAATCGGTGCCGACGGTGGGTCCGACCGTCCCGACGATCTTGAGGTCGGGGTATTTTTCGTGGATGCGCTTTTCAAAGATCTCAAAGCGCCTGTAAAATTCGTTGGGAGCGGGCTTCCCCGTGTCTTTTTGGATCGGCGAGGCTTCCCACTGTTCGTTGCCGACGCCGAGCATCTCGAGGTTGAACGGTTCGGGGTGCCCGAGTTCCGCCCGCACCCTCCCCCAGACGGTATCCTTGCCGCCGTTGGCGAATTCCACGACGTCGAGGGCTTCCTGAATGTATGTCTCGAGTTCGGGATCGCCGAGCGGGACAAATTCCGTAGACATGTACTGGCAGGCGATACCGACGGAGACGACGGGCATCGGCTTCGCGCCGAGATATTCGCAGAGACGGAAATATTCGTAGTACCCGACGCCGAGGGTCTGCCCGTAGTGGGAATAGGCGGAACGCCAGCCCGTCTCGGGACCCGTCGCATGGACCGCCCAGCGGTTCCAGTTCTGCTTTCTGCGCTCGACGGGACCGATCGAATTCTTCCATAAGTAGCGGTTTTCGAGGTTGTTCCCCTCGACGACGCAGCCGCCGGGGAAGCGCAAAAAGCCGGGGTTCATCGCCTTCATCAATTCGACGAGGTCGCGGCGGAACACGCCGAGAACGGCGTTGTCGGGCATCATGGAGAAGGCGTCGATGTGCAGTCTCCCCGCCCGTTCGAGCAGAAAACGGAACTGTGCGCGTTCGGCATCCGCCTTCGCCTTGACCGTGAAGGCATACTTGTGCCACCTGCCGTCCTTTTTGATCTTGATCCGCTTCCCAACGAGGAGATCCTCTCCGTACACGCCCACACGGACGTGACCCTTGTAGTCGTAAGAGCGGGCATAGAAGGAAATTTTATAGCTGTGACCCTTGGAGAGATAGATCCCGTCGTACGCCTTGTTGGAGACGCCGACGCCGTCCTCCATGGTCTCCACGCGCATGTAGTGGGGATTTTCGGGGAAGAGCGCCCTGTCCGTCTTGATCTTGAGGAGAACTTTCGCCTGCGCGGGGCAGGGCGCCCACGCGTAGCCGCCGTCCTCTTCGACGATATAATGATCCCATTCGCCGTGAACGTCCTTGGCTTCGAAATTGCGGTTTTCGAGCATTTCCGCATACAGCCCGCCGTCGAGGTCGTAGTTGAGATCCTCGAAAAACAGTCCGACGCCGCCCGATGCGACGGGCACCTTGCCGTTCTGCGTAAAGTTGACTTTCATGCCTTTCCTCTCAAAGGATTTTTCTTGATTATAACACAAAACTCTGCGAAGGGAAACAAAAAAGCGGGGTGGAATGAAAATTTCATCACGAAAAAAGAGCGTCTGCGGCGCCCGCGCGTTCCCCCGCTCATCCCGCGCCGTAGACGAAGGACCCCTCGGCAATCCTGCGGGAGCATCTTATTTTGACCCTCTTTCCGTCAAGTTGCAAAAAAATCCTTGCTTTTCCTTCCCCGCTGTGATATACTGAAACTGCGCCACAACTGAATATGAAATTTGTCAAATGGCTACAATAGGCACTGTTGTATCCCTTTTTTCCGTTTGACAAATTTTATGGAAAAGTTGTGGCGCAACACATCGGGATACTCTCTGCGGGCGCTCCCAATGTGGAGCGCCCTTATTTTTTACTCTTTATCCCCTCTCCGAAAGGGTAGGCTCTCCAAACCTTACCCCCAACGGGGTGGAGCAACGCTTTCCTTGCCCACCCCTTGAGGGGTGGGTGCCCCGTAGGGGCGGAAGGGGTGTCATTCCTAATCGGGACACCCCCTCAGCCTCGGCAAGGACAGCCTCGCCACTGTCTCGGACGGGTAGAGATCCGTCCTCGGTCACCGTTCGCGCGGGATAATGCGCTCACTCACCGCAAAACGCAGCGCACAGCACACTGTGCTGATGCGCAAGAAATGCGTTTTGCGACCCTAAAAGGGGCAGCGAGACCTGACCCCCCACGGGGGGAAGGTGGCACGGCGAAGCCGTGACGAATGGGGGGGAACAAGGTTGGCATTATCCCCCCCACCACCGCCTACGGCGGAGCCTCCCCCCCGAAGGGGTAGGCTCTACCTTCTCCGTGGGAGGGTGGAGCGGCGCAATTCTGCTCAACAGCCCAGTGGGCTGTGAGCTGCGCCGCGACAGGAGCGCTGGCAGGCGCAGACCGCCCGCACGTTCTTTATGACGTCGAAGGGCGGCACGAGCGGCATAGCCGCGAAGTACGGGGTTGCGGCGGTCCCTGCCGCCCAAAGGCAGGGAGTGGGTCACCGTGACATTCCCGACGTGGCAAGCGATTAAAAAAGAATCTCTTTGGAATCACGCTACAGGCGATTACACGATAACCTGCACGGACGGGACGATCGATAAAAAGGGTAATGTGACGTATTTTGAGTAATCAGTAGATGATTTTAGATGCAATGCGCCCGCGGACAGGAGTCCGCGGGCGCATTCTTTCTTGACGATATTTGAGACATCTCGGGTCAGATCTTTTCGATGTAAGCTTCCCTTCCGCCCTCTTCGACGGAATGGGCGATGTACGTGATGTGGTCGGCGGCACGCTCCAGATTGCCGACGAGGTTGATGAACACGCTCGAGTTCTTCGGGTCGCATTTCCCCTCGTTGAGCCTGTCGATATGGGTGGAGACGAGCAGTTTTCTGTCCTCGTCGATCTCGTCCTCGAGCGCGTCGAGTTCGGGAAGTTTGCCCGTGTCCTTTTCGAGAAAGATCTCGAGGGTCAGCTCGTACAGGCGGCGGATCTTGGCATACATCGCGCGGAGCATCTCCAAAAATTCGTCGGAGAACACGAGTTCGTCCTCGACGGTGTGGCGGGTGTACTTCGTGACGTTGTCCGCGAGTTCGCCGACACGCATGATGTCATTGAGCACATAGTGCAGATCGGAGACCGTCTTTTCGTCCTCGAGCGCCGCCGACTGCGCCGTCAGCTTCACGAGGTAAGAGACCCCCTTTCTGTTCGCCGCCGCCAGCTCCGCGTTGCGCTTGACGATCTCTTCCGTCACGGAGACGTCCCTGTTGAGGAAGGCGTCGAATGCCTTGTCGAGTTCCGCCATCGCATACGAGAACACCTTTCCCGTCTCCTGATACATATAGCCGAGCGCGACGGAGGGAGAGCGGAGCAGACGGTCGTCCAGTTCGCCGTACAGGTCCGCATGCACGTCCCCCTTCTCTTCCTGCTTCTTCTCGCGGACGAGGTGTTCCGCGATCCAGACGAACACCTTGACGAAGGGCAAAAACAGCAAGGTATTGACGGTATTGAAGAGAGTGTGGAAGAGGGCGATCTGCATCCCGGGCGCCATGTCCCTTCCCGCAAAGAGCATCTTGCCCGTCGGGAACACGGAGCCGAGCACGGTGTCCGCAAAGCCCGTCCAGCACACGAGAATGACCATGAAGATGATCGCGCCGAAGAGGTTGAACAGGAAATGGATGAGCGCCGCCCGCTTCGCGTTGGGGCTTGCCCCGAGGGAAGAGATGAGCGCCGTGACGCATGTGCCGATGTTGGAGCCGATGATGATGTAGAGCGCCGCATTCCCGCCCCCGCCGATCACGAGTCCCGACGAGACCATCGTCAAAATGATGGCGTTGACGGCGGTCGAGGACTGCACGAGAGCGGTGATGACGATGCCGAGGAGAAGGAGCAGGCAGGGATTGGCGATCCTCTGCAGAATGCCCGAGACGGCATTGAACGCCGCTTCCCCTTCCGCCGTCGCCGTGTCGAAGGTCAACGCGCCCGACATGAATTTGAGTCCGACAAAGATGATGCCGAAGGCGGCGATGACGGAGCCGAGCGTGACGACGCGTTCCTTTTTCGAGAACATCATCATGAGGACGCCGACCGCGGCGAGAATGAAGAATAGGACGGTGATGTCCGATCCGCCGAGGGCGATGACCCACGCGTTGAGCGTCGTGCCGATGTTCGCGCCCATGATGATGGCGGTCGCCTGAAAGAGCGTCATGATGCCCGCGTTGACGAGACCGACGACCATGACCGTCGTGAAGGCGGAACTCTGCCCGAGCACGGTGACGGCGGCGCCGATCCCGACGCCCGCAAAGCGGCTGTTCGCCGTCTTGTTGAGCATCTTTTTGAGCTTGCCGTGCGCGAGTTTCGTCATATTTTCGGACAGCATTCTCATGCCGATGAGGAAGGTCCCCATGCCCCCGAAAATCTCCAATACGATTGTTACGATCTCCCATGCGCCCATAGAGGATATGCTTGTCCTTTCCGTAAATTTCCGACATCTTTATTATACCAAGCATGTCCTCTCTTTGTCACGCAATTTTCATAGAATTGAAAAAATTTCTTCGATGAAATTTTCAGACCGTAAAGACGGCTTGGACGGCGCCTTGGTAGTGTTCCGAGATGAAATCGATGACCTTCTGCGTCTTGAGCGCCTTGAGGAGCGCCAACGTCTTGGGGTGCGTTTCATTCCCCGTCTTGACGGCGATGACGTTCGCGTAGAGCTGCGCCGCCGCCCCCTGTGCGTTCTCGAAGGCGAGCGCGGTCTTCGCGTCGAGTTTGGCTTGCAGGGCATAATTCCCGTTGATGACGGCGATCGTCCCCTCCGTCTCCTCTTTGAGGAGCAGGGCGACGGCCTCGGCGTTGACGGGACGGATGTGGTTTCCCTTGTCGTCCGTGATGTCGTGCTCGGTCAGATTGTTCTCGGGGGAAGCGTCGGCGGGAAGTTCGATATACCCCTCGTCGCGGAGCACGAAAAGCGCCCGCGTGAGATTGCTCCCGTCATTGGGGACGAGAATGGTCCTGCCCGTCTTGACGGTGTCGAACTGCTCCTGCGTGACCCCGTTGCCGTAGACGCCGAAGGGTTCGTAGTGGATCTTTTCGACGGCGGTGAGCCGTGTGCCGCGTTCCTCGTTGAAGGTGTTGAGGTAGGGCGTGTGCTGGAAATAGTTCGCGTCGATCGATCCCTCGTCGAGGGCGGTGTTGGGGGTGATGTAGTCGTCGAACACCTTGACCTCGAGGGTGTAGCCCGCGGCGGAAAGGTCGTCGCGGACGGCTTCGAGGATCTCCGCGTGCGGGGTCGCGCTCGCGCCGACGACGATGACGTCGGGGTCGCTGTCGATGTTCCTGCCGCATGCGGCGAAGAAGGTGCATGAAGCGAGTGCAAGGGTCGCGGCAAGGATGCCTGTGAGAAGTTTTTTCATGGGTTCTTATCTCCTTTTTTTAATTTTTTTCGACTTATGTGCGCGTTTTGCGCGGTTTTGCCTTGGATCTCTTTGCCGTCATGCGGAGACGGCGGTCCGTCTTTCTCGCGAGGAACATGCCCACTTCCTGCACGATCTGGACGATGATGACGATGAGGACGACGCACAGCCAGATGACGTCCTCGGCGTTCGAGGGACGCGCCTGCGTGACGGCGATCGCTCCCAGTCCCCCGCCCGCGATCGTTCCCGCCATCGCCGAATATCCCAGCACGGTGACGGTGGAGATGACGGCGCCGACGATGAGTGAGGGCTTCGCCTCGGGCAGATAGACTTTGAAGATGATGGAGAAGAGTCCCGCCCCCATCGAACGCGCGGCTTCGATGACGCCCGCGTCCACTTCCTTGAGGGAACTTTCGACCATCCGCGCGACATAGGGCGCCGCAGCGACGGTCAGCATGAAGATCATCGCCTCATTTCCGATGCTCGTCCCGACGATCGCCCTTGCGACGGGGATGAGCGCGACGATGAGGATGATGAAGGGAATGCTCCGAAAGACGTTGACGACAAAGCCGACGAGCCTGTGGAGCCATGCGAGCGGTCTCAATCCGTCCTTGCCTGTGACGCAGAGGAGGATCCCGACGGGAAGTCCGATGAGATAGGCGATCAATGTGGAGACGAAGGTCATGTAGAGCGTTTCGAGAACGCCGAGCAGGAATCCCTGTGCTCCGAGCTGGACGAAGAGGCGGCTCATATTTCCTCCTTGAACGAGACTTGATGCTGCAATAAAAATTCCTTGACTTTCTCCCCTTCCGCTTCCTCGGCGGGAAGGGCGATGACCATGTGCCCGAACGCCCTGCCGTCGATGTTCTTTGTGTCGGCGTAGAGAATGTTGACGGCGATCCCGCATTCGATGGCAAGTCTCGAGATGACGGGGCTGTCCGCCGTCTCCCCGTTAAACACGAGCCGCAGCTTTTTCCCGCCGCTGCTCTTGACCGAGCGGATGAGTTCGGGAATGATGAGTTGCTTCGCAATTTCAGACTTGGGGTAGGAAAACACCTCGCTGACTTCCCCCTCTTCGACGATCTTGCTGCTGTCGAGGACGGCGACGCGGTCACAGACGTTCTCCACGACCCGCATCTCGTGGGTGATGACGACGATCGTCACGCCGAGTTCGGAATTGATGCGGCGGAGAAGCTCCAGTATGGAATCGGTCGTCGCGGGGTCGAGGGCGCTCGTCGCCTCGTCGCAGAGGAGATATTTGGGCTTGGTCGCGAGCGCTCTTGCGATGGCGATCCGCTGTTTTTGCCCGCCCGAGAGCTGTGCGGGGTAGCTCTCCGCCTTGTCCGAAAGCCCCACGAGTTCGAGGAGTTCCTTCGTCCGTTCAGCCGCGTCCTTTCTGTTCACCCCCGCGATCTCGAGGGGGAAACGCACATTCCCCTCCGCCGTCCGCTGTTCGAGCAGGTTGAAATTCTGGAAGATCATGCCGATGTTGCGGCGGATCTCTGGCAGACGTTTCTTCCCGATCGCGGTCAGTTCCTCGCCGTCGATGAACACCTGTCCGCGCGTGGGACGCTCAAGCAGGTTGATACATCGGACGAGGGTGCTCTTCCCCGCTCCCGAAAGCCCGATGATGCCGTAGATCTCGCCGTCCTTCACGGTGAGCGACACATCGTCGAGGGCAAGAATGACGCCGTCTTTCGAGGGGTATTCCTTGGTGATATGGCAAAGTTCGATCATATCTTTCTCTCCTTTTCAGATGTCAAAATAAAAAGCCCGCGGGGTGTTCCGCGGGCAGCTCTTTCGGCGAAATTGCGGTCACGGCAGACCGCCCGCCGGGAGAGTCCCGCGGGTGCACATCTGCATCATGCCGATCGTCTGGAATGAATATAACATAACCTTTCTCCTCAAAGAAAAATGCCCGAGACTTGATCGTCTCGGGCAGAAAATGTCAACTTATCGCCGATTTAACGCGCGGCAACAAGCCCGTACATCTCTGCCCGGACCTTGCACATGCGCATCATGTTGTTTTCGGCTGCGAAGAACATATCTCTTCTCCTATGCAAGGATTGTATCACACCGAATTCCCGTTTGTCAAGCATTTTTTCGGAAAAAATAAAAATCAAATTCGGACGGAAAAATTTGACCGCGTCGCCGCACGTCTGCACATATGACGACCTGCCAACATTTGTTACTTGCCACCCGTGGGCGCTTATTCTTGCCCACCTCTTCTTGCCCACCCCTTGAGGGAAGAATTTTGCATTCTGCCAAAGGTTGATAATCTTTGGCGCAAAATTCTTATAGCATTTGCCCATATGCGTGGGCAAATGCCGACCAAACGCGGGTCTCTACCCGCGTGCGAGGGTGCCCCGTAGGGGCGGAAGGGGTGTCATCCCAAAACGTGACACTCCCTCATTCTCGGCTTCGCCGTCGGCGGCTCCTTTTCCCAAAAAAATACTTCGTCTTTTTTTGGGAACCCTATGCTGTGACCAAGAGGTCGCGGACAAACCGCACCTGAATCACAAACGGACGGAAGGGGAACCCCTTCCGTCCGTTTGTGGTCGAGGAGACGTGATTTGAACACGCGACCGCGTCGCCGCAAGCTGCGCTTTTTCGCCTTTTGTATCCCAAAAGGCTATTTTCGCTCCGCTACGGCTCCTTTTCCCAAAAAAATACTGCGTCTTTTTTTGGGATCCCTGTGCTGTGACCAAGAGGTCGCTGCAACACGCATCACACCAAAACAGGGCACAGACAAACGTCTGTGCCCTGTTTTGGTCGAGGAGACGTGATTTGAACACGCGACCGCGTCGCCGCAAGCTTCACTTTTTCGCCTTTTGTATCCCAAAAGGCTATTTTCGCTCCGCTGCGGCTCCTTTTCCCAAAAAAATACTGCGTCTTTTTTTGGGATCCCTGTGCTGTGGCCAAGAGGTCGCTGCAACACACATCACACCAAAACAGGGCACAGACAAACGTCTGTGCCCTGTTTTGGTCGAGGAGACGTGATTTGAACACGCGACCTCTTGGTCCCGAACCAAGCGCGCTACCAAACTGCGCTACTCCTCGTGACCCCTGTATTATAACAAAAGTGTCCGACGAAATCAAGCTTTTTCGCCCTGCTTTTTTCGGAAGAGGCACGATTTTTCGGGAAGGTATTGACTTTTCCGCTTTTCCCTCTTATAATAAGACCGTAAGAGATAAGGAGGAAACCCCATGAAACCCAATTACTATCCCGAGCCTTTCCGCATCAAGAGTGTGGAACCGCTCAAGATCCTGACGCGGAAGGAGCGCGAAGAAAAGATCGCCGCGGCAAATTACAACGTCTTTTCGCTCGCCGCAACGGACGTCTATATCGACCTTCTGACGGACAGCGGAACGGGCGCGATGTCGAGCGCCCAGTGGGCAGGCGTCATGGTCGGCGACGAGTCGTACGCAGGCGCTGAAAGCTACTATAAGTTGCAGGAATCTGCAAAAGAAGTGTTCTCTCTCCCCTACATCCAGATCGTCCATCAGGGGCGTGCGGCGGAGAAAGTTCTCCTTCCCATTCTGCTCGAGGGGAAGAAGTATGCCATCGCGAACATGCACTTCGACACGACCCGCGCCCATGTGGAACTGGCGGGCGCCCGTGCCATCGACTGCGTCGTTCCCGAGGCGCTTGATACTGCTACATATTACGATTTTAAGGGAAATATGGACTGCGAAAAGCTCGAGTCGCTCATTCACGAACTCGGCGCGGAGAACATCGGCGTCGTCATCATGACGATCACGAACAACTCCGCAGGCGGGCAGCCCGTCTCCGTCGAAAATATCCGAAAAACGGCAAAAATCGCACACAGGTATGCAATTCCGTTCATGATCGATGCCGCACGCTGCGCCGAAAACGCCTATTTTGTCAAGCAGCGCGAAGCGGAATTCAAGGACAGTTCCATTCAGGAGATCATCCACGCCTGCTTTGCCGAAGCGGACTGCTTCACGATGAGCGCCAAGAAGGACGCGATCGTCAACATGGGCGGTCTCATCGGCTGCAGGGAGAAGTCCCTCTTCGAGGCGGTGAAACAGCGCACGATCTCCTTTGAAGGCTTCGTCACCTACGGCGGCATGTCGGGCAGGGACATCGAGGCGCTCGCGATCGGACTGCGGGAAGGCATCGACGAGCATTTCCTTCGCTACCGCATCGGGCAGATGGAATACCTCGCGGCGCGGCTCGACGAGGCAGGGATCCCCTATCAAAGCCCTGTCGGCGGGCATGCCGTGTTCGTCGACGCGAAGAAGGTCCTTCCCCACATTCCCTACTATCAATTCCCCGCGCAGGCGCTCGCCGTCGAACTGTATCTCGAAGCGGGGATCCGCGCGTGCGACATCGGCTCCTTCCTTCTCGGGAACGACCCCGACACGGGAAAGCAGCTCGAGGCTGACTTTGAATTCACGCGGCTCGCGATCCCCCGTCGCGTCTACACCCAGTCCCACCTCGACGTCATCGCCGACGCGCTCATCAACATCAAGGAACGCGCGTCCTCGATCAAGGGCTACAAGATCGTCGAGGAACCGCCGATCCTCCGCCACTTCACGGCGAAGCTCAAACCCATCGACTGACATTTCCCCCTGCGCCTTCCGCGCAGGGGTATTTTTATGCCATATTATAACATATGTTATATAACATGCGTTATGAATAGTGTTGAAATGACCCCCGCATAGAGCGCGGGGGGTCTCATGAAACATGCGGTGCAGACGTGTCCCCTTGGCGCCCCCTTGAGGTCACCACTTCCTCTTGTCGCCCCTCGGGGTCCCCGCAAAAAGACAAAGTATTTTTGCGGGGTGGTTTAGGGGAGCTGTCGAGCGAAGCGAGACTGAAGGTGGAGCGGCGCAATTCTGCTCAACAGCCCAGTGGGCTGTGAGCTGCGCCGCGACAGGAGCGCTGGTAGCGCAGACCGCCCGCACGTTCTTTATGCCGTCGAAGGGCGGCACGAGCGGCATAGCCGCGAAGTACGGGGTTACGGCGGTCCCTGCCGCCGTAACCCAAAACCCCTTTGCCCCTTACGGGGCACTTCCCCTATAAGGGGCAGCGAGAACATAATGTTCCGCGTGGCTTATTATCCCAACGCCGCCCCCGCTAAAAAGCGGGGGCGGCGTTGGGATACGAGCGGACCTATAAGCCGGGTTCTTCGTCGGGACAAACTTCGCTTTCGGTCCTTTTTCTCCGAAAAAGGGCCCCTTCGCTCCGTTGTCCCTCCTCTCCCCGCAAAAATACTACGTCTTTTTGCGGGGTCCCCTTAAGCTCGACAGAACCCGCTTTTCGATCGGCTTATTATCCCAAGGCGCCCCCCGCTGTTGCGGGGGGCGCCTTGGGATACGAGCGGACCTATAAGCCGGGTTCTGTCGAGCGCGGTCATTTATCTACGCCTTCCGTCACCGAAAGGCTCCAGCGTTATTCACGGACCTTCTCGGGCGGGCAACCCTGTGTGAAAAGGTCCCAAACTTGCATCGGACGGGGTTTACATGGCACGGGGCGTTACCGTCCCGTCGGTGAGCTCTTACCTCGCCTTTCCATCCTTGCCTCGTCGAAGCAAATCTCACGTTCCGCTCTTCGCTCACGCAAAGAGCGCGTTTCGTTCGATTGCTTCTCCTCTTCCCAAAAAATCTTGCTACGCAATCTTTTTCGGGACCCCTGCGAAAAAAAGGGTCAAAAGAGGGACGGGCGGTCTATTTCTGTTGCACTTTCCTTGAAGTCACCTTCACCTGACGTTATCAGGCGTCCTGCCCTGCGATGCCCGGACTTTCCTCATCGTGCGCAAAAGCACGCCGCGACCGCGTAGTCCGCTCGTATCATCTTGATTATACCACCTTTGCGGGAAAAAGGCGACTCTTTTTGCCTCTTTTTTTGAATTTTTCAAATGCGGTGTCGCCGTTCGTCGTAAAGCGCGGCACGGGGAGCAAAACGACGAATGGCATTCCAAAGCGTCAAAAAAGCGCATGACGGCAGCCATGCGCTCAAATCTGATGAGAAATTGCAAAGTCAATCCTCTTTTTTCTTTAATTTTAAGATCGACTTGATATACTTGTCCACCGTAACATTTGCCGTTGCCTCGTTCTTGTCCCGTACCTTGTGGACGAACATCGTCGTATTGCCGCAATGGGGACAGGTGATCTCGCAGTCATAGCTGAAGATCATGCCTGTATATTTCCCCGAACTGTCATACTTCTTATCTGCCTGTGCGAGCGAAATTTCATAACTGACCGCCTCATCCGTCTCTCCCATGAACTTCTGGCAGCTCGGACAGATCGCATACATGGTATCCTTGGCGAATCCGATGCCGACCGCAACACACAGACCGCCTGCAACGGCGATGATGAGTCCCACCCAAAGCAGAGCATTGGAGGGGATCGCCAGTCCGATAATAAAGAGAACCAGTCCGACCGCAAACACGCCGCTTCCGATGATAACGGGGAGCTTTGCCGCCTTTACCATCTGCTTTAATTGAAATTTTTCCATCTTCTTCTCCTTTTTTTGAGATATTGACATCATTATACAAGAAGTTTTCTTCTTTGTCAATCATTTTAAGAAGTTTTCTTGTAAAATTTTATTATGGTGAAATTGGGAGAAAGAATTAAGGATCTTCGGCTCGAGAAGGGTCTGACGCAGCAAAAGCTGGCGCAGCTTGTCGGGGTCAGCCAAAAAGCTGTGGACTATTGGGAACGCTCGGTCAATGAACCGAAGGCGAGCTACATCATCGCCATGGTCAATGTGTTCGGCATCAGTTTTGATGATTTTTTTGAGAATGTCACGACGGAATAGCGTTATGGGGTCCTGCGGGACCCTTTTGCTTTGTTCCCGCGCTTGCGGCTTAAAAGGAGCACATCGCCATACTTTCCACTTTTTTCCGAAAACTACTTGAAAATATTTTCATTTATGATAAAATAGAGACGATATTTTCATTCAGGGGGGATCTATGAAAAAGACAAAGATCGTCTGCACGCTCGGACCCGCTTCCGAGACCAAAGAGGTCATCGCCGCAATGGCGGACGCGGGCATGAACGTCGCACGCATCAACTTCTCGCACGGCACGCACGAGGAACACGCAAAAAAAATCGAGATCATCGAGGAAGTCCGCAGGGAAAAGAATATCCCGCTGCCCATCCTTCTCGATACCAAGGGACCCGAATTCCGCATCCGCGCCTTCAAAAACGGCAAGATCTTCTTGAAGGAAGGCGACCCGTTCACCTTCACGGCGGATGAGATCGAGGGCGACGAGACCCGCGTCTCCGTCTCCTATAAGAACATCTGCAACGAGATGCTCCCGGGGGACAAGATCTTGCTCAACAACGGTCTCATGGTGTTCGAAGTCGTCTCCGTCAAGGCGCCCGACGTCCTCTGCAAGGTCGTCATCGGCGGGGAACTTTCCAGCCGCAAATCGATGTTCTTCCCCGAAAAACAGCTCGACCTCGTCTATCTCTCCGAACAGGACAAAGCCGACCTTCTCTTCGGGATCAAGCACGGCGTCGACTTCATCGCCTGCTCCTTCGTCTCCAAGGCACAGGACATCCTCGATGTCAGGAATTTCCTGCATGAAAACGGCTCCGACGACATCGACCTCATCGCAAAAATCGAGAACCGCGCGGGCGTCAACAACCTCGACGAGATCCTGAAGGTCTCCGACGGCATCATGATCGGCAGAGGCGACATGGGCGTGGAAATTCCCTATGAGGAACTGCCCGACATTCAGAAATACATCATCACGGCTTGCAGGATCGCGGGCAAGCGCTGCATCACGGCGACCGAAATGCTCGAATCCATGATCCACAATCCCCGCCCGACCCGTGCGGAGATCTCCGACGTCGCAAACGCCGTCTATGACGGTTCCTCCGCCATCATGCTCTCGGGCGAGACCGCCGCGGGCGAATATCCCGTCCGGTCTGTCGCCGCCATGGCGAAGATCGCCGCACAGGCGGAATCCAAGATCGACTATATCCAGCGCGTCGACGACGACAAATACCTCATCAAGAATCTCTCCGACGCGCTCTCCCACTCCGCCTGCCTTCTTGCCCACGACGTCAGAGCAAAGGCGATCGTCGTCTGCACGAGGACGGGCGGCACCGCAAAGATGGTCTCGAGGTTCCGCCCCATGATCGACATTATCGGCATGACGACGGATGAGAAGAGCTATCGCAAGCTCGCCCTCTCGTGGGGGGTCCTGCCCGTCCTGTCCGAGGAATACAACTCCGTCGACGTCCTGTTCCACTTTGCGAAGCGGGCGGCGCTCGACAGCGGGCTGGTGAAGAAGGGCGACGTCATCGTCATCACGGGCGGCACCCCGAACGGCAAGAGCGGAAATTCTTCCCTCATCAACCTCGAAACAGTCTGAAAATCACAACATGGGTATGAAAAATGAGACCCGAGGCATTCTCGGGTCTCATTTTTGTTTGAGCTGAAGAAGCTCATCCGCGCTGATCTCAAAAAACATGCACAGCGTTCGGATCGCGTGATAATCGGGCAAACGCCCCGCATTCAACCATCCGCTGATCGTGGTCTTGGGGATCCCCGTCTCCCGCGAAAGTTGCGCCTGCGTCAGTTTGTACTCCGACAGCAAATCTTTCAACAAGTCAGAAAATTTCATAAAAATATTATATCCCAAATACCTAAAAAGGTATTGACTGTACCTAATTAGGTATGATATAATATTCGATAAGGAGAAAAAACTAATGAAACGTAACTTTTTGACGGTCTTTTTGACACTCATTGCAACCCTCTGCCTCTGCTTCGCCCTCGCGGCATGCGGCGGCAATAGCGGAAATGGCGGAAACAAGGACGACAGTGAGGATGTCGTCCTTGAAGGGACGGAAGGACTTCAATATCGGGAGATCTTGACGGAAGGAGAACCCGTTGCCGAAGTTGTCGGTCTCGGAACCGCCTCGGGTACCGATATCGTCATTTCCTCTTTCTACAACGGTTTGAAGGTGACCTCGATCGGAGAGCGTGCGTTTGAAGGCTGCAGCGAACTTACGAGTATTACCATTCCCGACGGTGTGATCACGATCGGAGATTCGGCGTTCTGGAGTTGTAGCGGACTGACAAGCATTACGATTCCCGACAGCGTGACGTCGATTGGGATTGGTGCGTTCTCGGGTTGCATCGAATTGACAAGCATTACGATTCCCGACAGCGTGACCTCGATCGGATATGGTGCGTTCGGGTGGAGCGGTAGTCTGACGGAGATCCAATTTAAGGGAACGGTAAAAGAATGGCAAGCGATGGACAAAGCGAGTAGTTGGGATTCCGATACAGGAAATTACACAATAACTTGCATAGACGGGACGATCGATAAAGAGGGCAATGTGACGTATTTTGAGCAATAAGTAGATGATTTTTGATGTAGGCGCCCGCGGACAGAAGTCCGCGGGCGCTGTTTGAATGAGCGGAAGGATGGGTTTAGGATGACGCACAGTCCCCCCACCACCCGCTACGCGGGAGCCTCTTTGGGCGGCAGGGACCGCCGCAAAGCCCTTCGGCGATGCCACGCCTCATGTCGCGGCGCAGCTCACAGCCCACTGGGCTGTTGAGCAGAATTGCGCCGCTCCACCCTCCCATGGAGAGGGGTTGCCTTGGCGCCCCCTTGAGGGGGAGCTGCCGAGGCTGCCCTTGCCGAGGCTGAGGGGGTGTTCCGATTTGGAATGACACCCCTTCCGCCCCCTTCGGGGGCGCCCACCCCTCAAGGGGTGGGCAAGAGAAATAAGGTGACCCACTCCCCCTGTTCTTTGGGCGGCAGGGACCGCAGCCGCTCATGCAGAGCGTAGCGAAGCATCCCGTTAAACCTACGGGGCGGGTGTGTCCCCTTGGCTCCCCTCGAGGTCCCTGCAAAAAGACAACGTGTTTTTGCAGGGTGGTTTAGGGGAGCTGTCGAGCGAAGCGAGACTGAAGGGTTTAACCCCTCTGTCACTTCGTGACATCTCCCCTATGAGGGGCGACAAGAGAACGGATGCGCCGCTCCACCCTCCCATGGAGAGGGGTTGCCTTGGCGCCCCCTTGAGGGGGAGCTGCCGAGGCTGCCCTTGCCGAGGCTGAG
>CANQUD010000011.1 GCA_947626935.1 uncultured Clostridia bacterium
GGCACTCATAAATAAAAAGTAAATCCGAACCACTCACTCGTTACGAGTATTTGGTTCGGATTATACTGACTTGGTGCGGATGACAGGAGTTGAACCTGCACGGTCTCCCACAGGAACCTGAAACCTGCGCGTCTGCCAATTTCGCCACATCCGCATGTGCGGCGCTCCGTCCCCCGTGAAGGGACTTCGCGTTCAATTTTGCCCGAGGTATTCGGTCTTTTTAACCTTGACACCGTCTGTACCGTCGAGAAGCCAAACCTTCCCGCCGCCCGATACGGTCTTCCCCGCCGCTCCGTCGATAAATTCCACGGCAGCGTCGTCCTCAATGCCCCAAGCGCAAAATCTATTATACCTTACAATTTCATCAAAGTCAAGCATTCTTTCATTGTAATGAGGAGAAATTTTTCCCTGCAACCAACCGAGTCCCCGATACATCGCATACTCTCCCTCGATGACGGAATCGGAATAGATATCCTCAAACCAGCAGATCGCGCCTGCCGAAAGTCCCGCGATCAATACGCCCCGTTCGTATGCCTCTCGGATGAAAGGAAGCAGACCGGACTCTTTCCATGATTCCAGCATAAAAACGGTATTTCCTCCTCCGATATAGAGAAAATCTGCCTTTTCGAACTTTTCACCCATCTTTGTCGGGTCAATCATACGGTTTACCGTCAATGCGACGTCCGTCTTGATCCCAAACCGCCCCGTAAACACCTTATGGAAGGTGTTGTAATAAGGCATGCAATCGTGACTTGCCGTGGGGATGAACAGCCCGCAGGGACGTCTCTCCCCCGCGATTTTTTTTGCTTCCGAGACGATGTACGCATCGATGGCGAGCTTTTCCGTGGGGAGACTCTCCCGTCCCTTCCCCTGTCCCCCGCCGATCGCGAGGATGCGTTTACTCATTGTCCTCTTCCTTCTTGGCGTTCTCTTCGGCGGGAACGGGCGTTTCCTCGTCTGCAATGGAGATCCCCGCCGTTCTGTCCACGGGAAGCGCATAGATCACCCCGCAGGCAGGCGTTTTTAGCCCCACTTTTTCGGAAAGCGCGTCCATGATCGCCTGCGTGCGTTCTTTTTTCGTGAGGATAAAGAGCAATTCCTGTTCGGGCATAAGCGTGATGCCGATGAATTGCTCCGCCTTTTGATTGTCCGACGAACGGGCACGGATCACCGTTCCGCCCGAGGCGCCTGCTCCCCGTGCGGCTTCCATGGCGGCGTCCACATTTCCCGCACACATTGCGGCGACAACGAGATCGTATTTTCTGTCTTCGCTCTTCATGATCTTCTTTATCTCCTGCGTCTTGTTGATGGAAGCCTTTGCGATCCCTTCTGCCACTCTTTGGGAGATCCCCGCAAGCGGGATTGTGAAGGAGATCCCTCTTCCCGCAAGATAGAGCGACAGCTGTGTGCGGAGTTCCCGCATGATCCTCTCCTCATCGGCTTCTGGGATGATGGAGAATGCGATCGTCCTCTCGGTCTGTCCGATGCCGAGGTAATCGAGGAGCGCCGAATACGCCGTTCCGTAACCCGTAAAGGAAATGCTGAGCGCGACGGAGAGGTCATTCAGAATATTCTTGACCTTCTTTCCGCTCCCCTTCGTGACGACGCTGACGAGAAGTTTCGGACGGGACGGGCGGGTCGTCGCGGGCGGCGTCTTGATGCTCCGCATCGCACTCGCGACCTTCTGCACAGGTTTGAAAATGTTTTTCTCTGCCATGTCAATCCACCTCGTACATCACGATCCTGTCGTTGACGGCAAGGAAAGTCTGTTTGATCTTCTTCGTCTTGAGCTTATAGGAGATCCCGAGGACCTGAATGGAGATGAGCGGCGTCAACGCGACAAAGGCGACACAGCCGAACGCGTCCGTCATGATGAACGCCGTATCGCCGCCGTGCAGGGCTGCACATGCGCCAATCGCCATGGGCAAGACGAAGGACGACACGAGAGCGCCGCTTGCGACACCGCCAGAGTCGAACGCAATGCCCGTAAACATCTGGGGCGTGAAGAAGGTCAAAAGCAGCGCGACCGCATACCCGGGGATCAGAATCCACATGATGTTGATCCCCGTGAGGATCCGCAGCATAGCGAGTCCCAAAGAGATACAGACACCGATGCACAGTCCCTTTTTCATGGCGCTTGCCCTGATCGCTCCCGCGGAGAGCCGTTCGACCTGTCTGTTGAGGACGTGCACGGCAGGCTCTGCGGCAACGACAAAATACCCGATGATCATGCCGACGGGGATGAGAAGCCATCCCCCGAGTTTGGAAGCGAGCGTTTTCCCGATCTCCATGCCGACAGGCATAAATCCGACGTTTGCGCCCGTCAAGAAGAGCACAAGCCCGATAAATGTATAGAGAAACCCAACAAAGATCCGAACGAGGCGGCGCCTATGGATGGAGCGTGTGATGAGCTGGAAAAGCAAGAAAAATACAATGATGGGCGCAATGGCGATCCCCACTTCGCCGCAATATTTGGAAAATCCGCGGAGATATTCATAGAGAGCGTTCTGCGTCGTTTGAACGACGACAGGCGCGGAGACGGTGTAGGTGACATTCTCGATCTTAAAGATGATGGCGAGGATCAGAACGGCGATGATGGGACCTACGCTCGAGAGCGCGACGAGACCGAAGGAGTCGCTTTCGCCGTCCTTTCGGATCGACGAGACGCCGACGCCGAGCGAGATGATGAAGGGAACGGCCATGGGTCCCGTCGTGACACCGCCCGCATCGAAGGACACCGCCCAAAATTCGGGCGAGACAAAATAACTCAAGACAAACGCCGCAAGATAGAAGAAGATAAGGAGCCAAGAAAGTCTGATGTGAAACACGATGCGGAGCATCGCAATGACGAGGAACAGCCCCACGCCGACGGCGACGGTCAGGATCAAGAGATAATTTCCGAGCGGCGTTTCCTGCGCAAGCGACGGGACTTGACTTGCAAGGATCTGCAGATCGGGTTCTGCGATCGTCACGATAATGCCGATCACGAAGGAAAGCAATGCGATGAGCCAGACTTTCCTCGATTTCGTCATGGCAGTACCGATATTTTCGCCGATGACGAGCATGGAGAGATCGGCGCCGAGCGTGAACATTCCCATGCCGACGATCAAGAAGACGACTCCCGCGATGAACAGCATAAAGGTCCCCGCGTCAAGCGGGGCGACCGTTGCCGATAATATCATGATGATGAGCGCAATGGGCAAAACGGATGTCAGCGATTCGACGATCTTGTCCCGCAGAGCTTTGCTCTTCATATGCGTTCCCCTTTCGTTTGTGAGATCTTATTTCAAATACTTCTTTTCAATGGTGGCGATCTTGTCGATGCGGCGCTGATGCTTCTCGAGATGAGAAAATTCCGTCGTAAGGAATGTCTTGACAATGTCAAGCGCAAGATTGACGCCGACGATCCCTCCGCCGAGGGCAAGCACATTCGCATCGTTGTGTTCGCGGGTCAGCCTTGCACAGGTCGCATCCGTGCAGAGCGCACAGCGGATCCCGGGGACCTTGTTGGCAGCGATCGAAATGCCGATGCCCGTCGTGCAGACGAAGATCCCCCGATCGCATTTCCCCTGTGCGACCGCCTCGGCGCCCGAAAGCGCAAAATCTGGATAGTCGCAGGATTGTTCCGTCGTCGTGCCGAAATCTTCGACCTCATAATTGTTTTCTTTAAGATAGCGGACGATCGTCGTCTTTAAGGCAAGTCCGCCATGATCGCATGCAACTGCTATTTTCATACGTTTTTGTCCCCCACTAATTTTTATTTATGATTTATTCCGTGCACCACGTCTTGACGATGAGCGGAATGACCTCGCGGATCGCACGAAGGGTCAGGCGGTACACGTCGATGCTCTGACCGTACGGATCGGGGATCTCCTTTCCCGCGATCGCGTAGAAGCTCGTCGCATTCTTGCAATTCAAGCGCTGCGTCTGCGATTCCGTCATCGTGATGACGACATAGGCGTCGCGGAGCATCTTTTCGGTCAACTGGCGAGGCTTGAATGTCTTGTTGACAGGGATCCCCGCTTCTTCGAGTGCCTGTGCGCTGTTCGGACTTAAAACGCTCCCCTTTTCGACATGAATGCCCGCAGAAGAGACGACAAAGCCCGAAATTTTCTTCTTTCGGAGTTCTCTCCGAAGGGCAGCTTCCGCCATCGGGGAACGGCATGTGTTTCCCGTACAGACAAAGAGAATTTTCTTTTTCGGTTCAGCTTTCTTCTGTTCCATGTTCCACCCCGAATGCACGGCGCATCCTGTTGAGAACGCCTGCCATTACGCCGTCTTTTTTCTTGGGTTCGATGCCGATGAGAAGGGTCGCGCTCTTTTCTCCCTTGCGGAGAAGATCGTAGAGACGCCGAGCCATTTCCTCGTCCGTCCCGCCGAGGTCGAGCGTGTGATATCCGTTGAGTTTCCGACACACTTCGCTCTCGCACAAAAAGCAGGGATCTTCCCCTTCCGATCGCGCTTTTTCGTACCCATGTATCGCTTTTGGAAGATCTTCCGCCAAATAATATGCCGTCTTGCAGCGGGGAGAATAGTGCTTATACGCCATCCCCGGGCTTTTCGGCTGCTCCCCCTTTTGCGCATGATAGACGCCGCAATCTCCGACAACGGATGCGATCATCTCCCGCGTCACGAGTCCCTCACGCAAGATCAAGGGAAGTTCCTCCGTGCAGTCGAGCACAGTGCTTTCGATCCCGCCGCTGCATGCTCCCCCGTCGAGAATGAGCGGGATCTTCCCGTTGAAATCATCATAGACGTGCCTTGCCGTGACGGGCGAGACATGTTTGGAGAGGTTTGCGCTCGGCGCGGCGATCGGAAGATCGGCTTCCCTCAAAAAGACCTGTGCTGTCGGCGAGGACGGCACGCGGATGGCGAGGGTATCGAGTCCGCAGGAGACATACTTTGAGACTTTTCCCGTGGACGGATAGACCATCGTAAGCGGTCCTGGGAGAAACGCCTTGCGGAGCGCCGCCGCGTAGGACGGTTCCCTGTCGATGAGCGGCGAAATGTCGTAACCTTGATGTACATGTACGATGAGCGGGTTGTCGGAAGGTCTGCCCTTGAGTTCGAAGATCTTCAGAACAGCATCATCCGAAAAGGCATTTGCACCCAGTCCGTACACCGTCTCGGTGTGGAACGCGACAACTTCCCCCTCTTCGATATATTTTTTTGCAAGTTCGAGCGACCCGCGCGAGCAGCTCAAAATTTTAGTCTCCATGTCACTCGTCTATGGGAATCTCCGAGAACGCTTCCTCTGCGGTGGGATTCTCCGCAAAATCGCGCTTCTTTCTGTATTCGGGCGCCTCGTTGGGTTCACCCTGCGCCTCGACGTCGACGAATTTGGTCTGTTCGCCGAGGAAGCGGAGCTGGATCCGTCCCGTTTCGCCGTTTCTGTGCTTTGCGATGACAAGTTCCGCCGCGCCCTTCACGATGTTCCCCTTTGCAAGTTCCTCGGGCGTCGCACCGACGTCGGGACGGTTGATGAACATGACGATATCCGCATCCTGCTCGATGGCGCCCGACTCTCTCAGGTCGGAGAGCTGGGCTTCCTTCGTCTGGATACGGCGAAGCTGGGAGAGCGCGATGACGGGAACATTCAATTCCTTCGCCATCACTTTCAGGTCGCGGGTGATGGACGCGATCTCCTGCTGTCTGTTTTCGGGACTTGATCTTCCCTTCTCTTCGCCGCCCATGAGCTGGATATAGTCGATCATGATGAGATCCAGCCCCTCGGATGTGGAGAGACGGCGGCATTTGGAGAGGATCTCCGCAGGCGTCACGCGGGAGCTGTCGTCGATGAAGAGCTTGCTCTTCCGCAGCTGGTCGCTCGCACGCATGAGGTTTTTCCAGTCTTTCCCGTTGAGTTTCCCCGAAAGCGCATTTGACATGCTCACGCCCGCATATGCGCAGAGAAGTCTCTGCACGATCTGCACGCGGGGCATTTCGAGAGAAAACACTGCCGCGACTTTGCCCTTGCGAAGGCAGGCATTCTCGACAATGTTCATCGCGAGGGACGTCTTACCCATCCCGGGACGGGCGGCAATGACGATGAGGTCGGATTTTTGCAGACCGTTTGTGATCCTGTCGAGGTGTCTGAACCCCGTCTCAAGCCCGCGGCAGGAGGACGGGTCATTCTGGATCATCTCGAACTTGCTGATGACTTCCTCGATGACGTCGCCGTCGGCAAGCCCCGCAAGGCTTCCGGAATCTTCCCGCTTGGAGATGTCATAGACGAGCTTCTCGGCATATCCGATCGCGTCGCGCTCCTCGGGACTCTTCATGCTGTTTTCGATGATGTCCTTCGAAGCACGGATGAGAAAGCGGTTGACGGAGTCCCGCCGTACGATCTCAAGGTATTGTTTATAGTTTGCAGCGGACGGAATGAGTGCGGAGAGTTCCGTGATCGCCTGCACGCCCCCCGCCCGTTCGAGTTTTCCCTCTCGGTCAAGCTCATCGGTCAATGTGACGAGATCGATCGTCTTTCTGCCCGCATAGATCGCCTTCATCGCGGCGAGGACGAGACGATGTCCTTCATCGTAAAAGTCATCCTCTTTGAGACGCTCCAAAAGATCGGACTGAATGTTTTCATCGAGAAGCACGCACCCGAGAAGCGCCCGCTCTGCATCCATGTTGTGCGGCATTTGGTTATTCGGCATAGTTCACCTCATCTGTGAGATCCCCAAGGTAACGGAGAAATTCGGCGCAGTTCAGGACAGTTTTTCAAACTGTTCCAAGGCATCGCGGAATTCATCCATTGCGGAAGCAAACGACTCTTCCTTCGTGAGATCCGCCCCTGCGATCTTCAAAAGAGAAACGGGGTCGGTCGAGCAGCCGCCCGAGAGGAACTTCTTGTATTCCTTTACGGCGCTCTCCCCTTCCTTCAGGATCTTATTTGCGATGCAGATCGCGGCAGTGATCCCCGTAGCATACTTGTATACATAGAAAGAACGGTAAAAGTGCGGGATCCTCGCCCACTCGATCGCGATGTTTTTATCGTGGATCACGGCGTCGCCGTAATACTTCTTGTTGAGCGACAGATACAGCTCGGAGAGGTTATCCTTATTGAGCGGCTCGCCGCTTTCTGCCATTTCATGCGCCTTCTCCTCGAATTCCGCGAACTGCGTCTGGCGGAAGAGCGTCGTGCGCACCATATCCATAAAGTAGTTGAGAAGATATTTCTTGAGCTTCCTGTCCTCCGTCGTCTTTAACAGATACTTCAGAAGCAGGACCTCGTTGACCGTAGAAGCGACTTCAGCGACGAAGATCGTGTAGTCGGACTTCACAAACGGTTGATTCTTATTGGAATAGTAAGAATGCAGGGAGTGTCCCATCTCGTGGGCGATCGTGAATACGTCGTGCGTGGTCGGCTGGTAATTGAGAAGCACATAGGGATGTGTCCCGTACATGCCGATGGAGTAAGCGCCGCTCTTTTTTCCCTCCGTCTCGCAGACGTCGATCCAGCCTTCGTCTCTGCCCTGCTTCAAGAGAGAAAGGTATTCTTCCCCGAGCGGAGAAAGTCCCTTTAAGACGAGTTCCCAAGCTTCCTCATAGGGAAGTTTGAGTTCCGCATCTTCCACGAGAGAAGGATAGACGTCGTACATGTACATCTCGTCAAGTCCCATAAGCTTCTTCCGTACTTCCATGTAGCGGTGCATGAGCGGCGTCCCCTTGTTGACGCACGAGACGAGATTGTCGTAAACGCTCCGCTCGACATCCTCTTCGAAGAGCGCTCTCTGGATGCAGCTCCCGAATCCGCGGGCTTCCTTATAGAAGATGTCCGTCTTGACATTTCCCGCATAGGTCGCGGCGAGCGTGCCGAGGATCTTGTGATAGGCGGAGTAGTATTTTTCATACACTTCCTTCCGCTTCGCCCTGTCCTTTCCGTCGACGATGACGGAATACATGCCGTGGGAGAGTTTGACTTCTTTTCCCTCGAATTCCATTGTCGGAAGGTCGAGTTCGGCGTTATCGAGCATCTCGAACACATCGTGCGGGACTTCCATTGCCTCTCCCGTCAAGGCGAGAATGCGCTCTTCGTTCTCGGAAAGAACATATTTTTTCCGTGCGATGAGACGGGAAAGCATGTAGTCGTAGTCCTTGAATCTTTCATCCTTCAGAAATCCCTTCAGAACCCCGTCGTCGAGCGCAGTCAGTTCGGGCGTGGAGAAGGAAGTCTCCGCGGCAAGGCGGGTGTTGAGACTCATGACCTTGCCGAGGTAGGAGACATACTTCGTCTCCCGTACGTCCTCGTCATGCTTCAGGAAGGCATAGAGGTAAATTTGCAGAAATTTTACGGTGAACTCCTCTTCCGCCTTGAAATAGGCGAGGATGTTTTCGGCAGTATTGAGCGTGCCGCGGTATTTGGCAAAATCAAGGGATTTTTCGAGCGCAGAAAACGCTTCTTCCCATTTTTGGTCGCTTTCGAATACGTCACCCGTGCGCCATTTGTACTGTGCCTGTACGTCTTTCCGTTCCATAGATAACTCCTTGATCGATTTTCGAACATTTGCATTTTCCGCAAGGGACACATGCGGAATTCAATTTTTGAAGCTGTGGATGGGAGCGGGGATGAGACCGCCGCGCCCGATAAAACGGGAAGCGTCGCCGCCGTGCACGGGCATGACGGGCGCCCTTCCCAAGAGGCCGCCGAAATTCACCTCGTCCCCCACGTTTTTCCCGGGAACGGGGATCACGCGGACCGCCGTCGTCTTGTTGTTGACCATGCCGATCGCAGCTTCGTCCGCGATGATGGCGGAGATCGTCGTTGCGGGCGTATCCCCGGGCAGGGCGATCATGTCAAGCCCCACCGAGCAGACGCACGTCATCGCCTCGAGCTTTTCGATCGTGATGCCGCCCCTTTCGGCGGACTCGATCATGCCGCTGTCCTCCGAGACGGGAATGAATGCCCCGGAAAGACCTCCGACACGCGAGGAAGCCATGACTCCGCCCTTCTTGACGGCATCGTTGAGCATAGCGAGCGCCGCCGTCGTCCCGTGACACCCGACGACGGAAAGCCCGAGTTCTTCCAAAATATGGGCGACGGAATCCCCCCTTGCGGGTGTGGGCGCGAGAGAAAGGTCTACGATGCCGAACGGGACATTCAGCCGTTTCGCCGCTTCCTTTGCGATGAGCTGTCCCGCGCGGGTGATCTTGAACGCCGTACGTTTGATGACTTCCGCCGCATCGGTAAGGTCGGCGTCGGGAACAAATTTCAAAGCATGCTGGACGACCCCGGGTCCCGATACGCCGACGTTGATGACGGCATCCCGCTCCCCGACGCCGTGAAAGGCGCCCGCCATGAAGGGATTATCCTCCACCGCATTGCAGAACACGACAAGTTTACAGCAGCCGATGCCGCCGTCCTTTGCCGTGAGCGCCGCAGTCTCCTTAACGATCTCCCCCATTTTCCCGACGGCGTCCATATTGATGCCCGAGCGGGAAGAACCAACATTGACGGATGCGCAGAGCCGCTGCGTCGAGGCAAGGACTTCGGGGATCGTTGCGAGGAATTTTTCCTCATAGTCTGCCGTGCCCTTATGGACAAGGGCGGAATATCCGCCGAGAAAGTCGATGCCCAGCTCGCGGGCGGCACGGTCGAGCGCCTGTCCGACTTTTCCGCTCTCATCGGGAAATGCCGCCGTGACGAGCGAAACGGGCGTGACGGACACCCGCTTATTGACGATGGGAATGCCGAACTCGCGGGAAAGTTCCTCTGCGGTCGGCACGAGTTTTTCCGCACGCTTCATGACGCGGGAATAAACTTCCGCCGCCGTCTTTTCCGCAGTCTCGCGGATACAGGGCAGAAGGGAGATCCCCATCGTCACCGTACGGATATCGAGGTGCTCTTTTTCGATCATTTCGATCGTTTCGAGAACTTGATTGGATGTAAACATATCAAACGTTGTGCATTGCGTCGAAAATGGCGCCGTGTTGGAGACGCACCGTCATGCCGATGCTCCTGCCCATGTCCTCAAGCTCCTGCGCAAGGACAGAAAATTCCGTATTGCTCTCCGTGACGTCCACCATCATGATCATGGCAAACTGCTCTCCCAAGATCGTCTGGGAGATGTCCTCGATGTTGACGCCCTTCTCATAGAGAAACCCGCTCACCTTGGCGATGATCCCCCGTCTGTCTGTTCCGCTTACCGTGACGACCGCACGCATGTCAATTCTCCTTTTTTTCGCCGATCTCGTATGCCAAGAGGAGATTGCCCTGCGTGACAAAGCGGACGGTATCCCCCTCTTCGAACGGGGGGAAGTCCTTTTCGCCGTCCACATAGATCTGACGGATCATCGTCTCCTCCCGCTTGATGTTTTTCACTTCGAACGTGGCAACGTTGACATCCACGCCGTCGCGGACGGTCCAATCCTCGATCCCCGCAAACGGCGCACAGAAGTTCTCCTTCAAACCCACGGAAATGAACTTGAGCATCTTGCAATAGCTGTTGCAGCGCTTGAAACAGATCCCCATGAAGGGAAATGCGAAAATGATGTAGAGCGCGGCGATCACGCAGGTGACGGCGATCATCCAACCGCCGTTCGGGTCCCGATAGGGAAGCTGCGAATACAGCACGACAAGGGTGAGCACGCCCGCAAGCGCCGCCGCCGTGACACCCAGAAAGACAGCGAGAAATTTTCTTCGCTGCATGATCGCGTCCCAGAGATCGCTGTCCTGATACAGATAGGTCATCGTTTACTCCGCTATGAAGAGCACACCGAGGGTGTTCCTTCCGCAATGCCCCGTGATGACGGAACCCGCGACCGTCTCGAGGACCGTGTCGAATTCAAAGAGTTCTGCAACCTGTTTCTTGGCGACCTCGACAAGGGACGCGTCGGCGCTGCTGTGCGTGATGAAACAACGGGTCTTGTCGTACTTGGGATACTTCTCCGCAAGGTCGCGGATATAGGCGGTGATACATTTATCCATGCTGCCGCGGTACTTTTTCCCCGCGACGAGCTGCCCGTCATTCATCTCGATGAGCGGATGGATCTTGAGAAGGTTGGCTCCGTACATCGTCATGCGGGAGCATCTTCCGCCCTTATAGAGATAATCGAGCCTGTCGGGGATAAAGGACGTATTTGTCTTGGGACGGAGCGCTTCGACCGTTTCGACGACTTCCTCTGCCCCCATGCCCTGCTGTACAAGATCGTACGCCTTCATGACAAGGAGACCTTGCCCCGACGAGAGCGCCTTCGTATCTACGACGAACACCTTCCCGCCGAACTTCTTGGACGCCGCTTCGGCATACTGATAGGAAGAGGAAGATTTGGCGGAGATGTTGAAGTGGATGACCGTCTCCCCCGCATTCACAAACTGTGAGAAAAATTCCTCGTAATCCCCGATGCTCGGCGCCGCCGTCTTGGGAAGCGTTCCCGTCTTTGCGACATAAGAGAAGATGTCCTGCGGAGTGATGTCCACACCGTCGCGGAAGGAATCTGCCCCGAGAATGACGGAGAGCGGCATGATGCGGATGTCCCGCTCCGTCGCATTGACGCCAAGGTCGCACGTGCTGTCTGTCGTAATTCTGATCATATCGTTATCTCCTTATTGTTCTCCGAATAGATTGCGGAAGCCCTCGCGGAAGTTCTCCCATCCCGTGATGACCCCCCTGTATTCTACCGCCCACTCCGGCACGACGCCCGTCACGCTGTTTTTGTTGAGCGCACCGACGTCGGCAGAGTCATAGCTGTTGAGGCGATTGTCTCCCATGACGAAGACCTCCCCCGACCGGACCTTGACGGGGTCTCTCTCACTGCCGAAATAGAGACTGCCCCTCGTCGGTTCGTAGTAGGCATATTCCTCACTGAGCGCATGAAATTCGCTCTCCCCCGCCTGTTTGAGGTAGATGACGTTGTTGTAGGCGTAGAGTTCATCCCCTTCGAGCGCGATGACCCGCTTGATGATATAGGAAATGACTCTGCCGAATTCATCCCGAAAGAGCGGGTGTCCGTACTCGTCTTGATAGTCCCCGACGTAGAGAATGACGACGTCTCTCCGCTTCGGCTCCGCCTTGTCGTCGGCATACAGCCAATCTCCGTCCTCAAGCGTCGTCAGCATGGAATTCCCGTCGACACGGACAGGTGTGAACCGTCCGAGAAACCACAGCTCAAAGAGGAGCAAAAGGACGACGAACACGGCGAGAACGGTAAAGACCGCCGTGAAAAGAGGGAATTGTTTCCTTTCTCTCCCCTTCAGAAGTTGCGGGCGGGTCACGCGGAGACCTCCGCCGAACGGCAGCTTCGCTTCAGAAGCCCGTCTGGCAACAGAGCGACCGTCCTGCCGCACGTGAGGTATTTAATTGTTCTATCGGCGTAGCTGCGGACGACCCGCCAAAGGCTCCCTCCGCAGACATGCGGTCTCTTCGTCCCGACCGCCGCGCCGACTTCCAGTTCACTCAAAACCATAATACGTTATTGATAAGCACAGGCTCTTCGCTCTCGAACATGACGGAGAGCACGCCGTTGAAGTCCTCAAGTCCCGAGCCGCCTTCCTGCTTGAATTCGTCCGCATCGAGAAGAATATTCTTCCACTTTCCGCCCCCTTCGATATGGACTTCGCAAGTGTAGCCCTTGTCGCTCTCGCCGCGGAAGAAAGTGACGCGCAGCGAACTCTTTTCCTGACACCATGCGTCAAAGCCGAAGGAAGCTGCGGGCGGCGCCTCGAATCCCTGCTCCCCCACGCGGTAGGAGATCATGCCGAAATCGGACGTAAGCCCGTTGATCCCGCCGTATCCCGGGAGCACGCGCACGCCCGTCTCGTTTTCCGCATGGAAACAGTCCGCAACGGCGACCGCGCTCGGACAATATCCCGTAAAGCCGTTTCTGCCGTCCGCGCTCGTGTAGATGACGCGGGACGCGAGACGGGTGTTGGGATATTCTTTCTCGACGGCAAAGTCGAGGATCTTCGAGGTCACGGAGAAGTTGTTGGAATAGTTGACGAACGCATACACGAGCGCCCTCTTACATCCCTTGTACAGCGTCAACGGGACGGTGCCGACATTCTCCTTGAGGTCCTCTTTCTTTCCGAGGACGCGCGTCCAGTCGCGGGCGCGGCTCCCCGAAACTTTTTCGGTATAGAAAATGCCGAACTCGCTGATCTCGCCTTCCTCGTCGAAGATCCCCTTTGCGACGAGCGTTCCGTCCTCTTCCTCTCCGATCGAGATGTCAATCGGCTTGGAAATGAATACCGATCTTCCCTTCAGGTACTTGTGCAGGAAGAGTTCGATGTCCGCAAAGGCATGCGTCCCCATGAGTCCGTTCCCGTGTGCCGAGAAAAGGATGGCTTTTTCGGCGCAAGGACCGATCTGGTGGAAGGTGTCATAGACGCGTTCGTAGTTATATTTTCTGTCGTTGATGGCGGAAAGGAGCAGTACAGGGCATTTGATGTAGGGCGCATAGCTCTGCGAATCGATGCCGGCAATAAAGCGGTGACGCTCATCGTCGAAGGCGCGGGCTTGGATTTCCCCGAACCGTTCCATATCGCCGTAGGCGAGCCAGCCTGCCGCACAGACGGAGACAAAACAGGCGACATCGATATAGGGAACGACTTTGAAGAGCACTTCTCCGCCCGTTCGGAGTCCCACGGCGCCGACCGACGTGACGTTGGGACGGGTGGAGAGATATCTGTAGGCATAGCGGGCGACCGCCGCCCATTCGTACCAGCTCGTTTCATTGGCTTCCGAGTCGACATGCGTCATGTGCCTGTCGGCGCGGATGTAGTTTCCGTAATCCACATCGGGGGGATAGACGGTGCACGGCTCCCGCGTTCCCTTGTCGCCGCAATAGTCCACGCAGAGGACGCCGTAGCCGCGATCGGTAAAGCGGCGGACAAAATCTCTGTCAAAGGGCTTCCCCGCTTCAAACAGGATCATGACCGCAGGGAAGGACTCCGCTTCAAGGGAATAAAACTCCGCATAGATGCGGACTCTCCCCTCGCGCGTCTGTCTGCCCGAAAAGTACACCTGACGTTTGATCACGTTTTCTTCCCGCATCTCGAAGATCATCTCCTCTTCAAGGGGAAGATCCTCGTTGAATTCCCGCCAAAGCGTCACGGGAGTCAAAATTGAATTCGCCATAGCCGTCACTCCGATGTGATTCGAGACCCGTGCTCTTCCGTCGCTTTCGTAACGAGGAGCTTGCGCTCGATCCGATGTTTTAATTCCTCCACGTGGGAGATGATACCGATGCTGAAACTCTTGCTCCGAAGTTTCTCGAGACTGTCCATAACGGTGTCCACGAGTTTTTCGTCGAGCGTGCCGAAGCCCTCATCCAAGAAGAAAAATTCGATGGGACGGGCGGAACGGTTGCAGATCTCCGCACTCAAGGCAAGAGCAAGGGAGAGGGAGACGAGGAACGTCTCTCCGCCCGAGAGCGTACTCACGGCACGGAGCTGTCCGCCGTTGAAGTTGTCCCCCACACCGAATCCCGTTCCCGTTTTATAGCGCAGGAAGAATCTTCCTCCTGTAAGGGACAGGAGTCGCACACTCGCATTGAGGGAAACGGTGTGCAAATATTCTTCGGAGACAAAGTCCATGAACTTTCCGCCGCGGAGCAGACTCAAGAGACTTTGAGCAACTTCCGTCTCTTTCTTCTTCTTTTTGTACTCCGTTTCGAGCGTCTCCTTTTCGGAGAGCATGCTGCGGATGCGCTGTTCCCGCTCCGTCAACACAGCAAGCTGCCCCGCATTTTCGTCGCGTGCGCTCTCCAGAGAGAACAATTCTTCCTTTCGTGCGGCAAGATTTTCTTCCGTCGCCTTTGAATAGTCGTCCGCCTTCAATTCCTCATACTTGGAAAGGACCGCAGCCGACCTGTCCTTATAGTCCTTCAGGCGAAGTTTTGCATTTTCGGCATCGCCATAGCGGGAAAGGAGCGCTTTCGCCTCTGCGACGTCGGAAAAATTCCCCTCCGTCAGCCGTTCCAACCGCTCTTCCGCCTTTTGCAGGGCGTCACAGCAAGCGCTCTCGTCTGCCGCGGATGAGGCAAGGGCGAGATCGGCGGCGGTTTTTTCCTGCTCCGCATGCGATTTCGCCGCAAGGATTCTCTCCCGCCGCTCTTTCTTTTCGGCGATCTGTCTCTCCAGCGTCCCGAGGTCGGCAGCACCTGCGATCCTGCCTTCACAGCCCGCGATCTTCTCCTTGAGAGATGCGTTCTTCTCGGCGAGCGCTTGAAGCTTACTCTTGTTGAGAAGATAGGCGTTCTGTGCGCTCTCGAGATCGAGTCTTGCCTGTTCGGATGCCCGTTTTGCCCTTTCTCTCGCCTCAAATGCTTCTTTGAGGTCGGAAAGATCCAATTTTTCCCCCTGTGAGAGGGCAGTGTACCGTTCGGCGAGCGGGGCGCTGTCGGGCAGGATGACGGGATATTTCTCCTGCAATGTCTTTATTTCCGAAGCGAACCGTTCATATTCCCCGCGAAAGAGGGCGGACCGCTTCGAGGACAAAAATTCGTACAGATCTCCTGCCCCGAATTTTTCCTGCAGAGCGAGGAGTTCCTTCAATTTATTATCATAATCGGGATCGACCGTCTTTTGCCGAAGAAGTTCGTAGCGTTCTTCACAGACGGAAAGTTCCCTTTGGGCTGCCTCTTTTTCCTTTTCCGCATCGAAGGCAAGCTCCGCCTTCCCGCGCTGCAGCGTAAGCGATTCGATCTCCGCCTGCGCAGCCTTTTCGTCGAATGCGGGCAGCGCCGCAAGGACCCCGTTCGCCCGTTCCGCTCTCTCGCGTGCCAAACCGCTCCGACGCTTCGCTTCCACATAGCGCTGTTCGCATTCCAGCCGTTCGGATTCGGCGGAAAGGACCGTCTTTGCCGTTTGCAGACGGCTGAGTTCCCCCTCGAGCTGTGCCATTTCGCCGCTCTTTTGCGCAAGCGCATCCTTCTGGATGCAGACGCGTTCGAACTCCTTCCGTCTTTCGAGGAGCACGTTGAGTTTCCGCTCCTCTTCCCGTTTTGCATTGAGGTCCGCGCGGATCTTTTCGTCCGCTTTCGTCCGTTCGGCGATCTCTTCCGTGACGGAGACAAGCGTCTCGCGGGATACATCGGCATACTGCTCGAGGCGGGCGGTGAGAAGGTCCGATTCATGCGTCAAAGCGGCGCATCTGTTCGAGGCGCGGCGGGAAAGATCGGCACCGAAGCGCTCGAGGTCGAAGAGACGGGAAACGATCTCCAGTCTTTCGCGTGTCGGTTCCTTGATGAAGCGTGCAAATTCCCCTTGGGGAAGGGCGATACACTTTTCAAAGTCATCTTGTTTCAAGCCGATGACCTTTTGAAGGAAAGCGTTCCCCTCTCTGACGCCGCCCTCGACCGTCAAAAGCTTTCCGTCCTGTTCCTCGTAAATGACAAGATTTTGGTTGGCGGAGCCGTCCTTCTTTCTCTTGATCTCCCGCTCCACGCGGAAGGTGCGGCGAATGCCCTGATAGAAGATCTCAAAGACAAAGACGACGCTCCCCTTTTCGCAGCGGAAGTTGATGAGTTCGGCGGAGTTGCCGTCACGGGAAACGGACCCGTAGAGCGCAAAGCCGATACAGTCGAGAATGGTGCTCTTGCCCGACCCTGTATCTCCGAAGATCCCGAAGATCCCTTGGTCGAGAAGGCTGTCAAAGTCCACACGGGCGGGTTCGGAGAAGGAATTGATCCCGCAAAGTTCAAGATACTTCGGTTTCATTCTTCCTCCGCAAGCAAGCTCAAAAAAGCTGCCGTCAATGCTTCATCGGGTTCTTTGGAGAACCTCGACCTGTAATATTCCGCAAACAACTCCCCGTCGGACATGCGGGAGCGCGTGTACAAGGGCGCCTCGCCCGAGACTGCAATGTCGGGGACGACGTGCACGAGACCGCCGTTGGCTTCTTTCAGGCGCGGGAGATCGTCCCGCACGAGAGGTCTGTCGAGATGAAGGGTGAGTTCGATGAGAGAGTCCCCGTCATATCTTTCAAGGAGAGAAACGCCTTCCTCGGGACTGTTCGCTTCGAGACGTACGAGCTTTTTTCCGCCTTCCACGCCGATCTGTTCGGCGATGACGATATCCTTCCCCTCTGTCTCGAGGAGATAGACGCTTTTATCGGCGTTTTCATCAAAAGAATATTGCAGGAGCGAACCCGAGTAGTGCGCATTCCCGACCGTCTGCCGCTTGTGCAGATGTCCGAGAGCAACGTAGCTGTGTTCGGGGAATACCGATGCGGGAACGGCTCGTACTCCGCCGAGGTCGATGTTCCGTTCGCTGTCACTGACCTGTCCGCCCGCGACGAAAAGGTGGGTCATGACGATGTGCGGCATGTCCCCCCTGTATGCCTCGTCCCCCTTTGCGATCCAGCGGGAGACGCGCTCCGTATAGCTTTCGTCCGTCTTTTCCTCTTTGAGCCGCGCTTCGTTGGGATAGGGAAGGACATTGATGTAGACCTGCTCCCCCGCGGCATTTTCGATGACAAGATATCCCTCCCCCGCTTCCACAGCGCGGACGGGACGGTCTCCCCCGACTTCGGGAAGAAAGGGCTTCCCGCCGTAAATATAGATGCCGTCACTCTCGGCAAGGGGCGCAGAGGACGCGAGGCGGATGCCGTCGTCGTGGTTTCCGCTGACGATGACGACCGCACGCGTTTTCCCCGCAAGTTGCTTGACGGCACGGAAAAACAGCTCCTCCGCTTCCGCAGGGGGAAGAAAGGAATCAAAGACGTCCCCCGCGACGAGGACGAGGTCGACGTTCTTTTCCTCGCAGACCTTCGTAAGGAAATCAAGCGCAGCCGCCTGTTCGGGGAGCCGTTCCCGCTCGAAGATCCGCTTTCCGAGGTGCCAATCGGATGTGTGCAAAATTCGCATAAATTCGGCAAAAAGAAAAATTTTCAGCCTGCGGGAAAAAGGCATTGCCTTTCGGCGCAGTTTATGATATACTATTATACATCTTCACTTGGAAAAAAGCAAGCATTTCGGGAAAAAACGGAAGAAAGAGAGGAAGAGATGTCGTTCTGCACCTATTCGGGCGAAATTACCGCCAACATGTTCACAAGCGTGGAAAACCAATTCATCGTAAAATACCTTCCGCAGGCGGACGGCGACGCCGTGCGCGTATATCTCTACGGGCTGTATCTTTGCCAATGCGCACAGGATTTTGACGCCGAGAGCGCGGCAAAACTCTTAAAGATCTCCGTGGAGAAACTCAAAGAGATCTTTGCCTTCTGGGAAGAGTGCGATCTCGTGCAGATCCTCTCGAAAGATCCCCTCTTCGTCCAATATCTCCCCGTCAATAACGCTGTCGGAAAGCCGAAGGCGTTCCGTCCCGAAAAATATGCCGATTTCAACCGCGCTTTCTATAAGATCCTGCAAAAGGCGGGCAAGGACTTCAAACCCTATGAAATGCAGCGGATCTTCGAATTTCTCGAAAAACAGCCCATGGAACAGCAAGCGTTCCTTCTCGTTGCGGAATATTGCGCAAGAAAGAGCGGAAGCGGGCTTTCCTGCAATCATATCCTGAACAAAGCCCAGAACCTCTGCGCCGAGCACATCTATACCTACGAGCAGGCGGAGAGCTACTTTTCGGACTTCAACGTTCACGAAAAGGACCTCTCACACATCTTTACGCTCCTCGGGATCTACAAAAAGCCCCGCGAAGAGGACTACGTCTATCTTGAGAAATGGCTCTCCCGCGGCGCAGAACTCAAAGCCGTGTTTGCGGCGGCGGAATATCTCAAAAAAGGCACCCTTCAGACGCTCGACGTCATCATGGAGGAGCTGTCCGAGAAGGAAGCCTTGAGCGAGGAAAGCGCCAAAGAGTATCTCGTCCGCCGCGCGGAAGTCACGGACGTTGTGTTTAAGATCGCGAGGAAATTAGGCGTCAAAGTCCAGAATCCCCGCCCCTACGCCGACGAATACTGCGAAAAGTGGCTGGAACGCGGGTACGACCCCGAAAGCCTTTCCCTTCTCGCTTCCGTCTTTCTGCGTTTGAGCTACGGCTTTGCCGAGATGGATGCCGCGCTTGACGGACTCTACCGCGACGGGATCGTCGATGAACAGGGCGTCAAGAGCTACTGCGCCGCCCGCGATAAAGAGATGAAGCTGTTCCAGCGCATCCAGAGCGAATGCGGGGTCATCAAAAAGACACAGTCGGCGCTCGACATGATCGCCGCATGGCGGGGCTGGAATTTCTCGGATGAAATGATCGTCGAGGCAGCCAAGCGGAGCGCAAACGCTTCCCACCCTCTGTCTTACATGAATAAACTCCTTTCGGAGTGGAAACGGGCGGGTGCGTTTTCGGTCTCGGAGATCCCCGAAAAGACGGAAAAGCCCTCTCCCGCCTACAAGAGCGAAGCTGCGATCGCCGCGGACAAGCGAACGGAGCGGGAACAATTCTATGCGGCAAGACGGCAAAGGGCGATCGAAGTCGCGGAAGCGGCAAAACGAAAAGCGGAAGAGGACGACGCCTTCAACCGCGCGGAAGCAGCTTGCAGAAAGGGAGAGATCGAACTTGCCCGCGCCGAAGTCTACTCCCCCGAAAAAGCGCAGAGTTTGCGGGAACAGCTCGAACGTTCCAAAAAGGCGAGAGCGGATGCCCTTGCCCGCCTCGGACTTTCCGATCCCGACCTTGCGCCGAAATTTGTCTGCACGAAATGCTCGGACACGGGCTTCCTGCCGAACGGAAAGGCTTGCGACTGCTATAAAATCCAATAGTATGTCTGACATAATACATAGAATTTCGCATTTTGAAATGTACTATGTCTAACATAATACTTCGAAAACGTGACAAAAACGGTCTGAAAATAAGCTTTCAGACCGTTTTTGTCATTCATATTCCCCGTAATCGCGCCTGTCGCCATAATGCGGCGGCTGCGGCAGCGGAGACGGCGTAGGCGGTGTATCTTCCCATCTCCCCCTCTTCTTTTCCGACTTGGGGGCAGCCTTGATGTCTACGAGCACAACGTCTACGCCGATCTTTTTGACGCATTTCAGGTCGATGAAGAGGTCCGCCCTTCCCCAGCGGAAACCCTTTCCCCCCGGGACGACGATCCCCTGCACCTTCCCCTCGGGATAGCTGAACACGATGTCGCAAACCTTTCCGAGCCGTTTCCCGTCGGAGAGGTTCACCGCTTCCATTTTTCTTAATTCCGAAAAACTGATATCCACACTCTATTGTATGCAAGCCCGTTCAAAAGTTGACAGTGTTTTGAGTCCCTTTCTTGCATCGATCGGAAAGCCCCGACCGTTCCCCTATCCGACAGAAAGACCCGACGGATAAACCGTCGGGTCTTTCTATGAATAACAAGGAGGGAATATGAGCTAACTTTCCGATTTTTTGCTCTTCGAATACTTCACCGCGGAGAGGATGAGCATTGTCGCGCTTCCGAGGACGAGCAACACACTGACGACGTCGATCGCAACGAGTGCGTATTGCCACCACGGGATGAGGTGGACGATCTCGGAGTCCGACTTCAATCCGTTCATCGTATTGCTGCGCGACATCGCATAGAGCGTATGCTTGGCGCTTTCGCGGAGACGGAGCTTCACCGTGGGCGAATCGAGATATTTGGCGAGACTGTTCATGTTGCCCGATGTGAACTCGATATCGTTGCCCGCCATGAGACCGTCGATGTAGTTCATCGCCCCGACGTTCGAGGACGACCACGCATCCGAGAAGATGACGCCCTCAAAGCCCCATTCATTGCGGGTGATGTTCGTGAGGAGATTGTAGTTCCCGCCCGACCAAAGCACGCCTGTGCGATTATAGGAAGTCATGATCGCGAGGGCATTCCCCTCTCTGACTGCCAGTTCAAAGGGACGGATGAACACTTCTCTGACCGCCTGTTCGTTGCACCAGACGCCGACCGCATAGCGGTTGTAGTCCTGATCGTTGAGCGCGAAGTGCTTCACGGTGAGAAGTCCTCCCTTTCTCTGACCGCCGCGCACACATGCCGCAGCCATCAATCCGTTCAGAACGCCGTCCTCGCTGTAGTACTCGCTGTTGCGGGCAGAGAACGCCGAGCGGTGGATGTTGCAGGCGGGTGCATACACGACCTGATAATCGGAGTGGAGCATTTCCTCGCCGAACATCTCGCCGAGCCGTTCGATGAGCGGAATATTCATCGTTGCACCCTGCAGAACTGCGCTTGCGAAGCAGAAGTTCGTCGTTGCGCCATTCTGTTTGTACATCCTCAGCCCCATCGGACCGTCATAGTCCGCCGTCTGGGGAAGTCCGATCGAGTCGACCGCGCGGGTGGAAAGGGATCCGTAGACGTTCAGAAGGACTTGTTCCTCGAGGGTCATCTGGTCGAGCAGAAGATCCCAAAGTTCGGAATCATACTCCTCATTGCGGTACATGACGAGACGGTAGTTGTTTTCTTTGCCGTACTCGAAGGTCATATCCGCCGCCGCGGGATCTTCCGAGGGCGTCTTGCAGATGGAGAGGTCATCTACCATCTTATCGTTGAGAGAAAGGCGGGCCGTCGCGGTGGGATAGGTCCCCGTCCAGTCGTTGCGGGTAAGGTAGACGACGGAGTTGTCTCCTCTGTTTTCGTAGCGGTTGATGTCTACCATCGAGAGCTGCTCTCTGACCGCGAACCCGTCCTCTGTCACCGAATAGGTCTCGTAATCGTCCTCTTTTTCGGTGAATTTCTTGCAAAGGTCGGCGTTGCCGTTTTCGGTCATGCCGTCGGCGGTCGTCTTGCCCTTCGCCGCAAGGATATTGTTGACGGCGTTGTGCGCATCCATGGCAGCGGTGAGATAGTAGTCCCCCGCCTCGAGGATGTACGTGCCCTTGTTCTTGACGTCGAATGCCTTGAAGTACTCCGCAGGCACGCTCAACTTCACGGTCTGGTCTTTCCCGGGATCGAGGGTGTCCGTCTTGCCGAAGGCGACGAGTTCAACGGAGGGCTTTTCGATGCCGTACGTCTTGTCGTACTCGGTGTACGGTCTCTGCAGATAAATCTGTACGGACCGCTTCCCCGCGACTGAACCAGTGTTGGTCACTTTGACGGAGACTTCATAGTTATCTCCCGAACGGGAAGCCTTGAAGTCGGAGAGGGAGAACGTCGTGTAGCTTCCGCTGTATCCGAAGGGATAGGCGACCTCGGCGTTGTAATTGAAATCTCCCGCATTCCCCTGCTTCAGAACGGCGTCCTCATAGCGGGTCTCGTAGTAACGGTAGCCGCTGTAGATGCCCTCGGCGTACACGATGTAGCTTCCCTCGCGGTTGCCCCATTCGATCCGCCCCTTGAGCGCGGGATAGTTGTCGAGATTTCCGTAGGTGAAGTCCCCCATGTTCGCCATGACGGGCGATTTGAGGTTGTCATAGAGGTAAGTATCCATCAGGGATCCCGAGGGATTTGCCTTGCCCGAGAGGATATCGCAGACCGCCTGTGCGGAGCATCTTCCCGCAGAGCCGACCCAGACGCACGCGTCGACGTCCGACTTGAAGGGCATGATGTTCTTCATGGAGAACGCATGGTCGCTGTTGAGGAGAAGGATCACCCGCTTGAAGGTGCCTGCCTTCTTGAGTTTGACGACTTCCTCGAGGAGCGTCTTTTCCGCAGCGCTCAGGTCGAGGTAGGAACCGTCGAGACCGTCAGAGCCGCTGGTGCGCAGATCGCTGTTTTCACCGCCCATTCTGCCGAATGTAACGATCGCCGCATCCCCGTAGCTCGCAAAGGAGGACGATGCCGCATTTGAGACTCTGTCCCAAGGCGCTTCATTGATCAACGCGGTGTTGCTTCCCTTGTAGCCGCAGCTCTCATAGTAAGACCAAAGCGTACGGTTGACACTGAAATCCGCATCGGAGAACACCGTGCGAAGGGACGGGGAACCCGTCGTGTCCGTGGCAGCGGAACCGCCCGTGACATAGACCCAGTCCGCCGTGCGCTGTCCGAAAAAGCTTACCGCCGCGCCTGCGGGAAGAGGCAGCCCGTTTCCGTTCCAGAGAATGGTCGCACCTTCGACGGCGATTTGCAGATTCACCCGTTCGAGTTCTTCCCACAGAGCGTCGTAATCGTACACCTCGTGCGTATAGCCGTCCTCGGTGACGGTCAGCGGCTTGCCCGTTGCGTCTTTCTTGACAAACTCCGACTTCCAGTATTCGAGATCCTCGTCCGTCTCCGTCTTGTTGACGATCTTCGTCGTCTTGATCCCGAATGTGCCGTTGATCGTGTTTTCATAGTGGAATGCGAGCGACGTGCCGAACATAATGGCAGCGAGAAGAATGCTGAAAAAGCCCGTCAGGACGCTCCATAATACAATTTTACCTTTTCCTTTTTTCATTTTTTACTCTCCTGAGCCGCGTGGCTCCTTTTCGGTCAGATCTCCTGTTTTTTTGCGGGAAGCGCAGCGGGAGCTTCGGCGGAATTCTCTTCGAGAACGAAGCCGCTCAGCCAAAGTGAACCTACCCAACCTTCCTGTTTCGTGAACTGGAAGCGGAGCGAGCATTTCCCGTCAAGCGGGTGTGCCTTGAAAGTGACCGTTACTTTGACCCAGCCCTTTCCGAGCAGACCGCCCGCCGTTGTTACGCCGTTGAATTCACAGGTAACCTCCTGCATGGTGGGTACATTTCCCTCATGTGTGAAGTTGGGGTTCGGGAAAATGTTGTTCAATGCACCGTTGAAGTTTGCGGACCCCTGCACATAGAAGGTAAGTTTATAGGTTTTCCCTTCCGTCAGACCTTCGAATGCAAGGAAGAATGCAACTTCGGAAGTACTTGCCTTGTTGAAGTCTGCAAGGATCGACTTGCCGCCTTTGTAGTACTCGACGGTGTCGTCGATCGAGATGACCGCGTCGCCGAAATATCCGGGTCCCGCCAGCCAAGGATAGTTTTCGGGCATCGTTTCGGGAAGTGCGACGGCATGCTCGGGAGCCTCATTGAGCACAGGTTCACTGATTTGCGGCGAATCCTTCGCTTCTTCAGCCGCCTCTCCGATCGTGAAACCGCTCACCCATGCGGCGCCTTCCCAGCCTGCTTGCTTCCTGAACTGGAAGCGAAGCGCACAGAGATCGCTCTTCGGGTGTGCCGTAAATGTGATACTCACCCGATGCCATCCGTCCTTGGAGAGACCGCCCGCCGTGCAGACGCCGTCAAATTCGCCGATCACCTCGAGCATGGTGCGGATATCGCCATCATGCGTGAAGTTGGGATGTGCAAAAATCTGATCGAATGCGCCGTTGAAGTTCGTCGAACCCTGCACGTAGAAGATGAGTTCATACTTCTTACCCTCGACAAGATCGGGGAATGCCATGAAGAATCCCGATTCCGTTCCGACGGTCGCGCCGTCAAAGTCTACTTTGATCGACTTTCCGCCCTTGTAGTACTCGACGGTGTCGTCCAGAGAGGTAACCTCTTCCCCGAAATATCCGGGACCCGCTTCCCAAAGCGGAGTCACTTTCCATTCAGCGGGAAGAGCGACGGCGCCTTCGGGTGCCGCATCGAGCACGGGGGTAGTCACTTGCGGCGTGTCCCTTGTAGGATCGGGATCGGGATCGGGATCGGGATTAGGATCGGGGGCTTCCGTCTCTGCAAGGACGAAACCGCTCAACCAGAGCGAGCCTTCCCAACCATTCTGCTTCGTGAACTGGAAGCGGAGCGAGCATTTCTCTTCAAGCGGGTGTGCCTTAAAGGAGATCGTCACTTTGACCCAGCCCTTCTCAAGCAAACCGCCTGCCGTCGTCACGCCGTTGAGATCGGATACAACATCCTGCATGGTAGGTTCTTGCCCCCCCCCATCAAGTTTGTGCGTGAAGTTGGGGTTCGGGAAGATGTTGTTCAATGCACCGTTGAAGTTTGTCGACCCCTGTACGTAGAAGGTCAGCTCGTAATTTTGTCCTTCTTTCAAGCCATTGAATGCGAGGAAGAATGCGACTTCCGCAGTGCTTGCCTTGTTGAAGTCTGCAAGGATCGACTTTCCGCCCTTGTAGTACTCGACGGTGTCGTCGATCGTGATGACCGCATCGCCCCAGTAACCGGGTCCCGCCAGCCAAGGAGCGCTCTCTTCCATTTCCGCGGGAAGCGCAACAGCGCCTTGGGGTGCCGCATCGAGCACGGGTGTGGTCACTTGCGGCGTATCCTTCACTTCCTCGGGAGCGTCCTCGATCACGAAACCGCTCAGCCAGAGCTGTCCCGTGAAGCCCTCTTTCTGCGTCATCTGGACGCGCATGGAGCACAGGCTTTCCCGTGGATGCGCCGTAAAGGTCACGGTGACCGCCTGCCAATCTTTTGCCGTCATTGCGCCCGCGGTGTAGAGGATGTCCGCATTGACGACAACGTCGAGCATCGTAGGCGTCTCCGTCCCGTCGTCTCCCACGAAGGTGTAATTCGGATTCTGGAAAATGCGCGTCAATGCGCCGTTGTACGTCTCGGAGCCTTGCGCATAGAAGGTGAGACGGTATCTCTTGCCGTCGACGAGGTTGGGGATCGGAAGGATGAAGCCCGATTCGACCTCGAGGTTGAGCGCCTTGTTCGTATTGATGAGAATGGATCTGCCGCCCTTTGCGTATTCAATGGTGTCGTCGATGGAGACAACGCCCTGTCCGAATGTGACGGGACCTGCGGTCCAGACACCGCCCTCGCCGATAGTATGAGGAAGCGGAACGGCATTCTCGGGGATCTCGTCGAGAACGGGAACGGTGTTCACAGGTTTCGTCGGTTCGTTCAGCGGAGGAAGTCCCTGCTGTACGCGGAGATAATCGGTGAGCGACACCTTGAAATCGGTCAGATACAGCGTTCCTTGGAAGCCGTCCAGACCGACGTCGAACGCGATACGGAATGCACAGCGATCCTCTTGCTTGACGATATCGGGGTTGGCGACGAACGTCACCGTTACCTGCGTCCAGCCCTTGCCCGCAAGCTCTTCCGCAGAATAGACCGAATCGTAGGAGAGCGCTTCCATGGAAGTCGTAGACCCGAAGTTGTTGTTGTTCAACATCTTGTTGAGCGTGCCCGTGAAGTCCTCGCTCGCCCATGCCCAGAATGTGAGCGTGTAGTTCGCCTTGTGGACGAGGTGATCCATGCCGAGGTGGAGAACATACGCTCCGCCGGGGTTGTCGGGGGCGCATTTGGAGCTGTTCGAGAAATCGACCTTGAGGGACTTCTTCCCCTCTGTGTGTTCCTGTTCGTCCGAGATCGTAAAGACGAGCGGTTCCTCTGAAGGCGCCTTTTCCAGCCCGTAGCTCCACCAAGAAAGTCCTGCGGGCGTCACCCAAGGTCCTGCAACGTAGGTGATCGCATCGCCGACATCATAGTTGACTTCTCCGATGAAGTTCGAGCAACCATCGCAAGTTCCGTCAAAATTGCTGTCCGTATGTCCCGTAGGTTCGATCTGTTCGGTGTAGAACGATCCGCAGACCGAACAGCTGATCTTCCTCTCGCCGTAGCCGAAGCAGGACGGCGGCGTAGAGATCTCCGTGGTATCATACGTGTGTTCCGTCATGGGAATGGGTTCCGTCACGGGCTGCGAACAGACCGCGCAGGTATAGGTCATCGTCCCGAGATGATTGCAGGATGCCTCATCCGTCACGACGCCCGTCTTGGGAAGTTCATGCCCGAGCGCGGGGATCGCTTCCGTCTTTGTCTTTGAACAGAGAGAGCAGGTGTATTCCGCCGTGCCGTTCTTGGTGCAGGTGGGCGCCGTCGTCTGTCCTTGGACCCAATCGTGTTCACAGACGTTTTCCGTCGTCTGTTCTTCGCCGCATGCGGCGCTCATGAGCAATAATGCCGAGGCAAAAATGCAAAGCCCGCTCTTTGCGATTTTAGAAACCATCTTTTTCATCTCATTTCCTCCTTCTCTTAATTCGCCCACGTCAGAATGGCATCTGTTTCAAATTCGATGTAGTCCACATACATATCGTTGCTGAACGCTTCCGCCGTCTCGTGCCCGTCGGGCAGGAAGTGCATGTCGAAAACGTTGTCGCCCGCCTTGAGCTGCAGGTCGCAGATATAGAACCGCGTCCACTGCGTCCACATGTAGCTCTCGCCCGCGGGAAGGGAAAGATTGACGTCCTGCTCGGGAACGACGACCGTTCCGTTAAGCGTAAGACGGTAGCATCCTTTGAAATAGTGCGTCGGACGGGCGCCGCAGCAATAGATGAAGCGCACCGTGGCGTCCTTGCTTGAATTGATATGGAATTCCATTGCGCAGTTCCCCATGCCGCCGTTCGGATAGAAGCCCGTCACATACCAGCCGCCGCCCGTGGGGACGCCGTTTGCGCCGAGTTCCGCGCTCCCCGTGGAGAGTCCGCCCGAAAGAATGGCGTTTTCCGCCTCAAAGCGATAGGATTTCCTGTTTGCGTAGATCGTGTAGTCCGCACCGTCGTGCTTCCACGCTTCGTGCGTATCCATGCCCTCGACATACCCCGACAGGCGGTTGATGTTCTGCCCGAGGCAGACTGCGGGGACATTGGAAAGCAGTTTGCCGCACGCATACGGTCCGAGCAGCTGGGCAGCGACCGCATTGCTCTCCACATACACATAGGCAAGATTGTTGTTGAGGAATGCCTCTTCCCCGACGCTCTCCGTCAACGAACCGATTATCATTGTCGTCACGGACGTGCAATTGGAAAACGCTCCGTAAGGGATCGAGGTCCCCTCGAACCGAACTTCCTTGAGGGCAGAGGGAATATAGAATGTCTCGTTCTCCTCTTCCGACTGTCCGAACACCTGCTTCACTTCCGCTGCGCCGACATAGTCAGCCTGCCCGAAGATGTAGCCGAACAGCCCCTTCTCTGCGGACGCACCCGCTTTCTGCCCCGTGAAGGGAATGGTCAGGGATCCGAGCGCCCTGCACCCGCGGAAAGCGTTTTTCCCGATGCTCTGCACGGTGGACGGGATGACCGCCTTCTCCGCCTTGATGCAGTTCTGGAACGCCCCTTCCGCGACCGCCGTCACGTCCCCGCCGTTGTAGGTCTCGGGCACGATCAGCTCCTTCGCCGACGGATCGGTGACGCCCGTCACCGTGTATCCGCCTTCGGTCTGTTCAAAGACGAAGAGTCCCGTCTCCGCGGTCGTTTCGTCATCGCAGCCGACAAGGGCAGGGATGAACGCAGCCGCAAGAAACGCCGACGTGACCGTACAGAGAACCAGTTTCATTGCCTTGTTCATGTTTTTTCCTCCTTTTTTTCTCGAAAAGAGCCGCGCACATTGCGCCGTCTTATCAAAAAAACTATAATACACAGAAAAAACGCTGTCAAGGTGGGTTTCGTAATCGTACCCTCTGACAGCGTATTCGTGAAAAAATTTATCGTGTTTTTTGATAATTCCCGTCACTCATTGTTTTTATGTATCATCGTTTCGTTCAGATGGAACAGGAATCAGGATGCAGAGACTGAAAACTCCGTCCTTTGCGGTGATGCCCATTTCTCCCCCGTACTTTTCGACGATGAGACGAATGCTCTTGACGCCGAAGCCGTGCAGGTGATGGTCGGACTTCGTCGTCGCGGGCAAGCCGTTCACGAGCTTGAGATCCCCCGCGTAGGCGTTGTTCACATTCAGGGTGACGAACCCGTTCCGCTCGTAGAGAACAAGCCCGATGACGCGCTTCTCCGTCTCCTCTACCTTGAGGACGGCTTCGATGGCGTTGTCGAGCGCATTCCCGAAGAGCGCATAGAGGTCGGAGTCGTTGACGAAAGAGATCTTCTTGCCGTCGGCGACACAGCTCATCGTGATGCCGTTCGCGACACAGCGGAGACTCTTCTCCGTCAGGATGATATCGAGCGCCTCGTTGCCCGTCCGCACCATCGCGTCATAGATGTGCACCGACTGTTCGATCTCCTTCACGACGTCCTGCGGCAGTTGCTTGTTCGCGCCGATCGTGCGGATGAGATGCTTCATGTCGTGACACTTCTGGTTGATGAGATCGATGTTCTCCTTTGTGATCGCGTACTCTTCCGCCTTCATCTGCGCAAGCACCTTGACCGTCCCGAGTTCGTCCTCGAGCTTTCGTCTCAACGCCAGACCGAACTGCACCATGAGGAGAAGGATACAGCAGAGACAATTATAAATGTAGATCATGAGACTGACGGGGAGAGAATCCTTCGTAGCCGCAAAGTCGCTGTGGACGAAGATCGCATTGAGGAAGATGTCGACGACAAGACCGACGCCCACGAGGAAGAGCATCTTGATGTTCTCGATCTTGAGGTCGCTCTCGCTTCCGATCTTCACCCCGAACAGAAAATACGCCCCGCAATACACGACATAGCAGCAAAGCACGTAGACAGAGCCATAAAAGCAGTTCCAAAGCCATTGCATGCCGTCGAACTCCATGATCTCCGTCCCGTAGGAGCCGAGCAAAGGACTTGCATTATTCGTGATGAGGGTCAAAGCGAAGTTGGAAAACTCATATGCGCAATGTTGGACGGTATAGGCGGCGATCCCGCAAAAGATCAGATTCTTCCATGATTCGGCGTAACAGAGTTTGGAGAGCGCGACCACGCACAGAAAGAGCGTAATGAAGATCAAAGAGGTCAGCCAAGCGTTGCTCGGCGGGCTTCCGAAGAGCGCCGCGATCCCGAGGGAAAGGAGCATAAAGCCGAAAAAACGCAACCAGAAATACCGCCGTCTGCGCAGATGGCAGGCGAAGATGAACTCCGTGCCCCAGATTTCGAGCACGAAGAGAAGTCGGTTGACAAGGATGTTCGTCATTCCGAAAAAGGTTCCCCCGAAAGGTAAAAATTCATCTTCTGCAAAAATTCCTTGCGCTTGAGGTGGGAGATCTGCAGACGTTCGCCGTCCACGATCACGTCGAACTGGTCAACTCCCTCCACATAGCGGAAGTTCACGAGATAGCAGCGGCTGCAGAGCGCGAAGGTGTAGCCCTTGAGTTCTTCCGAGACGCGCGTCATGCTTCCGAGGGTCATAAAGTCCCCCTTCGTCGTATGGTAACAGAGAGTATGGTTCATGATCTCGACATACTTGATCGCCGAGACGGAGAGAAATTTTTCTCCACCGCCCTTCAGCATGATCTTGATGGTCTTATCCTGACGGGAGCCGAGCCGTACCATCGCCCGCTTGAGCTTGAGCGAGAAATTATAGTAAGTGACGGGCTTCACGATGAAGTCGAGCGCGTCCACGGAATACCCTTCCACCGCATACTGTGCAAGATTGGTCACAAAGATCACGATGACGTTCTTGTCCCGCTTCCTGAGCCGTTTCATGATCTCCATTCCGTTCTCGTCCTTGAGATCGATGTCCATGAAGATCATATCGCCCGAGGAGTCGTACTCCTCCAGAAAACGTCTGCCGTCGTTGAAAGCTGTGACGGAAAATAACCTGCCGGTCTCTTCCGCAAACCTGTCGAGATAGCTGCGCAACAGCTCCTCCGCCTTGGGATCGTCCTCAACGATGATGATTTTCAACAAATCAGCCATATCTTTTCTCCGTTTTCCGCTTTTCCCCGAAAAGTGTATACTTTCTTGAATATAGCATACCCCATTCTGCTTAAAATGTAAATATCTATTTCGTAAACGGAACGTAAAATTTCGCCGATGTTCGATGCCGCTGTCCGCCCGTTCCCCTTTGCGCTTTCATGATGAAATTTGCCGCGCCGATTGGTCTACATTTTCAGTATATCAAAAAACGACAAAAAAATCAAGAACGCAATTCCGAAAGATTTTACAAAAAATCGGGACCCTTCTCGGATCCCGACCCTGTTTGCCTATTAAAATCATGTTTCATCAAGAATTTTCATCTCTCAAAATTTGCCGTACACGGTCCAAATTTTTGTATCGGACGTAGAGCAGGTAATTTTCGAGCGGCAAGGCAAATTTGGAATTCACCCCCGTGCCGTACGGCATGAGCACGCAGTCGATTCCCTCGTTTTCCAAACTTTCTTTCAAGCTTTCGCCGAACATTCGATCCACCCGTGCAACCAGACAAAAATCATCGTCGGTTACGGCTCGAAGCTTTTTCCGTCCGCATTTCGGGCATCTTTCTTCGCTGCAAACGACATTGCAACCCTCGCAAAAATTCATCCTATCACCCTTACAATGTATTCCAACATACTCAATTCCCGCTCAACTTGCTTATAATAGTCGCTTTGCAGAAACTGCGGCGCGAATTTTTCCCTGTCGTTGATCGCTTCGTTCGGCGTCTTGGGAATGGGAAGCGGTTGCAGGTCGGCAAAACTTTTTAGGGGAATGAGGACGGAATAGGTCTTTTCGGTCAGGTAGTTCTTTGCGATCTGCCGAAACTTCTGGAAGTCACACGACTGCGACGGCTTCATGTAGAAATAATAGTGTACCCTTTCATCGACATACCAGCACAGTTCGCGGAGAATGCGGATCTCTTGTTTCAGCTCCTTTTTTGCCTTGTTCTTCAAGCCAAATGCGATCTTTTGCATCTGCCCGTAGAGCGGCATCTTTTTGACGGTATCGTTTACGGCAGATAAAACCGCGTCTTTGAGGCTGTCGTCCACCTCCGCCATGTGGTACAGCGAAAAGACCTCGTGCGAGACACAGGAAAACAGGCATTTTTCGCCTTGAAACAGGGCTAAATTTTCGAGCAAGGGCGGTTCGCCCCCGAACATGCAGGTAAGGCTTTCGTCGAGAATGTGCTTTTTGAGCGGCTCGGTCAGTTGAAAGCGGAACAGAGTCCCCCGCATCCCGTTGTCGTTCTCATCATGACGGCAATCCAGAAAGGCGGGAATGATATCTTCATATTGTGTGCCATATAAATCGTAAATTTCTTTCAGCCCGTAAATATCGCTGCCCAAAAATTGAGCGGTATCACAGACGGACAGCACCGTTTTCGCAACGCTTTGCTTTACTTCCTCAAACTGCGTGTAACAAGGGATTTCTTCAAAATACATGATCTCTCCGCAAAGTTCCCGTTTATCATTTTTATTCCACCATAGTTTAGCACATACGAAAAGAAATTGCAAGAATCCCGCCGCAATTGCTCCTCTTTCCAAAAAGCACAGCCCTTGCTATTCGGCAAGGGCTTGCAAAATGCGTCGCGTTGCGATTTGATACACAAACTCAACTTGATTTGAAGCGAGTTAGGTTGAGTTTTTGCTTATATTATTGCTATTACGCCAGAGTCTTTACTCATAAAGCAAAATATTCGGGTCTGACCATATTGCAGAAATTTGAGTTTTTGTCTTGCTAAAAAGTTCAGCGGCTTCAGCAAATATTGTTTCGGTAAATCTATCACCTTGATATTTGCCCGTAATGTCGTCATAATAATCATATCGGGCATCTATCCATTGCTTTATGTATTTTTTTTGAGCAGTTGTCAATTTAGAATAATCTGTCGCCGCGATTTTTTCTTCAGTAGTCAAATACGGTACAGTTACGGAATAAGTTATTTCTAATGTTTTTGTCCCATTAACTTGTTTTACGTTTTCTCCCAAAACAAACTCGCCATGTGCTCCAAGAATATCCTTTACCCCTTGTGTCTGATTTTCAAAATCTGCAAATCCGACTGATAAAGAATAAGTCCCATCGGCTAAGTCTTCTCCAAATGTGAATGCCTGATGACTAAAATACCATGTTTGCTTTTCAAGCGTTATTTCTTTTGAGGAGTTGTACCCATTCCCGCTTAATGACACTTTAAGAATCGTTCCAGCAGGCAAATTGGTTTGAATGTGAAATCCATAATGAGAAGTTTGTTGCAGTGTCAATTCAGGAACAAATCCAACCGTAACTTTTATTGTTTCCGTCGTTCTTCCGACCGTTACCATGACCTCACATTCTCCATATGATACCCCCTTTATAGTGGCAAAGACATAATCCGACAACGAGCCGGTTCCTCTTTGTGATGAAGAAATTTTAGCAACATTTTCATCAGAAGATTTTATCTCAAAATTCTTGCCCGCGATAAAACTAAATCCCTCATATTGATCCACACAAACTTCAATTTCTGTTTCAGATAATTCTATGTCTACACTTCCGCAAGCCACCGACCCTATCATCATTGGCAGAAGTAAACACAAGGAAAATATCATACTCAGAGTTTTTCTTTTTATCATAAAAACCTCCACACTCCCTTAATATTATATCATGCGCAACTATCCTTTTCAAGCATTTCATAAATTATTTCTTAAAATGTCATTTTGCGGGTACTTGACTAAAATGAGCGCACCGCTACGCTCCTCGTGCCGCCCCTCGACGCCATAAAGGACGCAGGAAATCCCCGCTTGGGCGCGGCGCACAATTAACCATTGAGAATGGTCAATCGGCAGGCAGGAACAATGTCCCTGCAATTTTTACCAAGCGAAAAAAGAAGGCAAATGCCTTCTTTTTTCGCTTAGTGCACCACGACCGACATAATTCAAACCATTATTAGGGTTCCCAAAAAAGATTTGCCCAGCAAAGATTTTTTTGGGAAAAGGAGCAACCGACGTAAAAAGCACAGCCCTTGCTTTTCAGCAAGGGCTTGCAAAATGCGTCGCGTTGCGACGTGGTGCGCCGTAAGGAACTCGAATCCCTAGCCTTTGGTTCCGTAGACCAACGCTCTATCCAATTGAGCTAACGGCGCATATTCACTTTTAATGACTTGATTATTATATCCCCTTCTTTGCCATTTGTCAACGTTTTTTATGCGGTAATTCAAGAAATTTTCCTCTCGCCTGTGACAGATCTTTCTATCCTGTCACGCGAAGCTCCCGACCGACGTTTTTCCCGCTTTCCCGACAAAATCAGACCTTTCTCTCTCCCCCAAGCCCCTTATAATGTGCCTACGGAGCGATCGATGGAAGTCTATGTGGAATACGCGATTGCGGAAAATTTCATCCTCGACTTGCTCCTCTTGTTCCTCGCTATCAAGTGTGCAAGGGCGAAAACGGGATGCGTTCGGCTCCTCTTTGCGGCAGCGGTCGGAGCTGCGGAAGCCTTCGTCTTTCCCCTCTTTTCGCTCCCTCTTGCGCTCGCCTATCTTGTGAAGTTCCTCGGCGGCGCCGTTCTCCCCCTTCTCGCTGTCAAAAAGGGAACGAAAAAGACCTGTTTCTTTGCAATCGCCGCGTTCTTTGCCCTGACGTTTGCGCTCGGTGGACTGCTCACCGCCGCTTACTCCTTCTTTGACGTCCCCTATGTCGAGGGAAACGGCTATCTCGTGGAAAAAGCCCCGATCGGGTTGATCGTGGGCGGTGCGGGACTCTTCTTTGTCGCCGTGTTCCTTCTGTCGCGAAGTTTCTACCGCTACAGAAGTCTCATCAAAAACTTGTTCACGGTGGAAGTCGGCAATGGCGGACGCACGCTTACCCTGCAAGCGCTTGCCGACACGGGAAACGGTCTCTCCTTCCGCGGACGTCCCGTCAATGTCCTGTCTCCGCCCGCCGCGCTCCTTCTTTTCAGGAAGGAAAGCGCCCCGCTCGGCATGATCGCCGTCGAGACGGTGAACGGCGTCAGGGAAAGTCCCGTGTTCGCCTGCGATACCTTCAAGATCGGCAAAAAAACGTACGAAAATGCCCTCTTTACGACGGGTGAAGTCAGGTCAAAGGCATATCAGATCATCTTACATACATCTTATCTGGAGGAGAACCATGAAGCTCTTGGAGAGCCTGCAAAAGTGGCTGCTGAAGATAAAAGGTGAAAACATTGTCCACTATCTCTGTGGGAGCGAAGCGCTTCCGCTCCCCCTCTCGCAGGAAGAAGAGAGCGAAATGCTTGCAAAGCTCGAGAGCGGGACGGATGCGGAACAGGTCCGCGCGAAGCTCATCGAGCACAACCTTCGTCTCGTCGTCTACATCTCCCGCAAGTTCGAAAACACGGGCGTGGAACCCGACGACCTCATCTCGATCGGCACGATCGGTCTCATCAAGGCGATCAACTCCTTCCGCACGGATAAAAATATCAAACTCGCGACCTACGCCTCGCGGTGCATCGAGAATGAGATCCTCATGTATCTGCGCCGCACGGTGAAGCTGAAGAGCGAGATCTCCTTCGACGAACCTCTCAATACTGACTTTGAAGGCAATGAACTGCTCCTCTCCGACGTCCTCGGGACGGACAGCGACACCGTTTATGGCGGTGTGGAATCGAGCGTCGAGAAGGAACTCCTGAAGGAGGCGCTCCTGAAACTCCCCGAACGGGAGCGGAAGATCATGTACATGCGCTTCGGACTCGGCGGAAAGGACGAAATGACACAAAAGGACGTCGCTGACGCGCTCGGGATCTCGCAAAGCTACATTTCCCGTCTTGAAAAGAAGATCATTGAACGGCTGAAGAAGGAAATTTCCAAGCTCGTATAATTTTTTGCCGATTCCAGATACTTTTATCTCCGAGAAGTTTTTACATAAGGGCAAAGGCTCCTTTGGAGGTGAAAGATGTTGAGTAAGGTTGTGATCTGCGGTGTCGATACGACGGGACTTCCCAAACTCTCCGCAAAGGAAATGGAAGAACTGATGAAAAAACTCAAGGAAGGCGACGAAAAGGCACGGGAGAAGTTTATCGTCGGGAACATGCGGCTCGTCCTCTCCCTTGTCAAGCGATTCTGGGCAAAGAACGCAAACGCCGACGACGTGTTTCAGGCGGGATGCGTGGGACTCATCAAGGCGATCGACAATTTCAACCTCGCATTCAATGTGAAATTTTCTACCTATGCGGTCCCGATGATCTTGGGAGAGATCAAACGCTATCTGCGGGACGGGAATTCTCTCCGCGTGTCCCGTTCCATTCGGGATACCGCCTATCGCATTCTCAAGGTACGCGAGAAGATCGAAGAGCGGGACGAGGAAGCGACCATCGAGAGGATCGCCGAGGAAATGCAGGTGAAAGAGCGTGAAGTTGTGTATGCGCTCGATGCAATTTCCGACCCCATATCGCTCTATGAACCGATTTATAACAAATCGGGGGACACTTTGGAGCTTTTAGACCAGCTCTATGACGAGACACAGAGCGATGAGATCTGGACGGAACACGTCGCCCTGCGTGAGGCGATCGATCGGCTTACGGATAGAGAAAAAAAGATCCTTATGTTGCGATATTACGAGGGAAAGACGCAAACAGAGATCTCTGCCGAGGTCGGAATTTCACAGGCGCAAGTCTCCCGTCTCGAGAAAAATGCCCTCGCGAGCGTCCGAAAAGAAATTTCTTGATGAATCTTCTGCCATATGGGGTCATTTTCTCGACCCCATATGTGTATTTTTGAGATATGGGGATAGAATTTGTGTTAGAAAATTATTGTGGTCCTACATCATTCCAAGAGAACGAGAAATCACATGAGATTCCTCACTACGTAACTTCGCGCTACGCGCTCGTGCCGCGCTTGGAGCAGTAAGAATTCGCGCAGGGCGGAATTACGTATCGGTGGGCGTTATCCCCCCCATTCGTCACGGCTGCGCCGTGCCACCTTCCCCCCCAAGGGGGTCAGGTCTCGACGCAGAGCCTACCCCTTTGGGGGGGGAGGCTCCTGCGCAGCGGGTGGTGGGGGGGTCTCGCTGCCCCTTTTAGGGTCGCAAAACGCAATTCTTGCGCATCAGCACAGTGTGCTGTGCGCTGCGTTTTGCGGTGAGTGAGCGCATTCTCCCGCGCGAACGGTGACCGAGGACGGGTCTCTACCCGTCCGAGACAGTGGCGAACGCAGTGAGCCAAAGGGGTTTGAAACCCCTCTGTCTCGGCTACGCCTCGACATCTCCCCTGTAAGGGGCGACAAGAGTAATGCGGTGACCCACTCCCCTACCCCTCTCCCATGGAGAGGGTAAGAGCCTACCCCTTCGGGGGGGGAGACTCCCGCGTAGCGGGTGGTGGGGGGCTCGCTGCCCCTTTTAGGGGAAGTCCCCGAGCTTGCGAGGGGAAAGGGGTTAAACCCCTCTGTCACTCGCTTTGCTCGTGACATCTCCCCTGCAAGGGGCGACAAGGGAATGCGGTGACCCACGCCCCTACCCCTCTCCCATGGAGAGGGTCGACTTGAACCCCCTCCGTGGGAGGGGGATGTCGCATCGCGACAGGGGGTGGGGCGTGCTCTTAATCACTGCGCGTGGCGGGGTTCCCCCGCCTAAGCGCACCCCATTTGGTACCCAACTGGAACCTTAATGTCATTGCAAATAACGTTTTCGGAGTGACTTGATTGATGAACAATGTTACATCGCTCGAACGTATTTTGTTTTGAGATTCCTCGCTTCGCTCGGAATGACGCGTCAAGTCGAGGAAAAACGCGGGCTTCAAAACAAAATCGTTCGAAATAAAAAAACAGCAAAGCACAAAGCCCTGCTGTTTCCCGTATCTTTACATCCCTGTCGGATACGGAATGCGCACGCGGCGGAAACCCTTGCCGATCTTGCCGCGTCTTCGCTAATGTTATTGTTCTCGCGGTCAAATCGGACCGCGATCGTATTTTCAGCTACAACGGTCGATCAAGAAGCTTTCGTAACTTCCGTGATCTTCAGACCAAGCGTTATCGTGATCTGCCCTTTGGTGCTCTCATCATAAACGACGTCTGCCTGTTCAGTATCGGGCGTCAAGGTAATGCTCGTTACTTCACCGCTGGTCGTCAAGACAGCCACGACCTTCCATTTGTCAGGGAATGCCCACGTATAGCTGGGTTTTTCCATTGCCCCATCCGATTTAGGGTAATAAACACCTTTAGGATCCTTCGCATCCGCTGTAGCGGGAGTACTCGGCACATCTGCTTCCAAGATCGCAACTGCGGCAGCGCCGCGGACGGCACGGACATTGGCGTCTCTTGTCGCTTCTTTCGCGTTGTCGAGAGCGCCAACGAAAAGCGGCACGGCGATCGCGGTGAGGACCGCGAGGATCGCGACAACGATCAAGAGTTCGGCAAGCGTAAAGCCTTTCTTGTTCTTTCTTTGCAACATTGTTTTTCTCCTTTCAAAAAATCATGATTTTTTTATATAACGCCGTCGGGACGATACGGTATTATATCCCCTTGAAAACTACATAGATTATGTTGATCTGTGTACATCAACAGGGTAATTTTTGCAAAGAAAAAAGCGCCCGAAGGCGCAAATGTAGGTGAAAATCAAGGAATTTCCCAAAAAAATGCTTGACAATGAGATGATTGTCTGTTACAATGATGATGTTAAGTACATAGATCAACATATTCTATGTACATCCCGCGGCGATCCTCTCGCCGCGGGTTTTTTGTTGCGGGGGAATGCGGTGACCCACTCCTTGTCGCGATGCGACATCCCTCTCCCATGGAGAGGGTATTACGTCATTTCGAGGAGCGAAGCGACGAGAAATCTCAAGGACGAGATTCCTCACTACGTTCGGAATGACGTAACTGCGGTGACCCACTCCCTGTCGCGGGGCGACATCCCTCTCCCACGGAGAGGGTTTGCTCACTCTACGTCATTTCGAGGAGCGAAGCGACGAGAAATCTCAAGGACGAGATTCCTCACTACGTTCGGAATGACGTAACTGCGGTGACCCACTCCCTGTCGCGTTGCGACATCCCTCTCCCATGGAGAGGGTTTGCCTCGCTGCCCCTTTTAGGGGAAGTGGCGAACGCAGTAAGCCAAAGGGGTTAAACCCCTCTGTCACTCGCGTTGCTCGTGACATCTCCCCTGTGAGGGGCGACAAGTGAATGCGGTGACCCACTCCCTGTCGCGGTGCGACATCCCTCTCCCACGGAGAGGGTAAATCTTGGCTCCCCTGTAGGGGAGCTGTCGAGCGAAGCGAGACTGAAGGGTTTTGAAACCCCTTTGCCCCTTGCGGGGCACTTCCCCTATAAGGGGCAGCGAGGAAATGCGGTGCGATCCCCCCCACCACCCGCTGCGCGGGGCGAAGAGACATATTTATGAGTGTCGGGGTGATCGGTCAAGGTTCCTCTTTCGGAAGTTTTTTGGCATGGAGCCGTTCCTTGATGCGGCGGAGCGGGAAGAGGATCGCAAAGAATACGATCGCTCCGATGACTGCAACGGTCATGTCAAACATCGTATCGCTCAAGGGGTTCTTCCCCTCTGCCATCAATCGGTTGACGTCCTGCATGTCGCTGTTCAGGATCCCGCCCATGACGTACTCAAAGAGTTCCCAAATCGCCGCAAACGCGAGGACTGCCAAAATGATCCCGAGAATATCGACGGCGCCCGCCTTTTCCCCCTTCTTCACGCGCGGGTACAGATAATAGAGCGTCGCGGCTCCCAAGAAGCCGAAGAAACAGTGGACGGAGCTATCCCACCACGGAAATCTTCCGTAAAAGCCGAGCGAGGTCCCCATATCGACGGAGAGGACGGAATGCAGCGCCATGAGCGCGGTAAGGTAGTACGGCAGACCGAGTGAGAATCTTCTGTTGAGGAAGATGATCGCAAACTGCACGACCGCCAAAAATACCTGATCGAAATAGACGCTCCAGTATTGCACTTCGATGACCGTCGTGTAGAGGACAATGGTCACGACGGCGCAGACAGCCGAGAGGATCGCGGGAAGGTACGCGATGAAGAGTTCCCAGACCCGATTTTCGGTTTCCTCCGAATTTTCCAACGTATTTTGTTCTGAATTCATGTTCCGTTCCCCTTTCTATCCCTTCAAAATTGCCATGGCGTTGTCGTTGACGATACAAAAGCAATGCTTGACGGTCTCGCTCTCTCCCTCGGAAAGACCCTCGCAGAGTTTCTTTCCCAAGAGGTCGCATTCCCGCCGATAATTGTCTACAATCTCTCTCGCGTCATCGGTCAAGGCAAGACCGATCTTCCTTCTGTCGCCGCAAAGTTCCCGACGCGTCACGAGACCCCTCTGCACGAGGTTTTCGACGTGAACGGAGATCGTATTCTTTTTGATGTTCCTGTGACGCTCGATCTCCGTCGCCGTCGTGTCCTCTTCGGAAAACTTATCCAAGAAGGCGAGGATCTCGACCTCGACCGCAGAGAGCGAGTACTCTTTTCCGACCGCTTCGCTCATCTTTGCCCGCAGTTGAAATACGTGGTACCCCAGTTCCAAAAAGCTGTTATCTCTGACCATATCCGCTCCGTAAAAATCGTACGATTCAAGATTGTTCAATTTTGAACTATTCAGGATCATACTATTCCTGTGTTACGGAAGAATGTGAAAATTGTGAAAATTCTATGATATTAAAAAAATTCCACAGAAATTTGTGTTCTGTGGATAACTTTTTTGTTTTTTTGTCTGCAAAACATGTGTTTGCCTGTCGAAAATTGTCGATTTTGTCCATTTTTCGAGAAGATTGTGGATAACTTTTTTGGAAATTATGTGCATATCCTGCATGTTTGCAGACGGATTTTATTTTTGTCAACATCTCATTACGGAGAAAAAAAGCGTCTTAGTCTTCATAAAGAATGTGCGGCATGAGGCATTTTATCATCGCCAAAACGTCCTTTTCATCCTCGACGCAGCCGCCTTTGAGCCAGACCATCATCGTTTCATTCACGAGCCATGTAAAAATATTCACGGCATATTCGATCTCCTGTCCTTCGGCAGGGAGACCCCTCTCCGCACGGTTTTCGAGATAGATCTTTTTGATGCGGGTCCTGTGATAGTTGGCGATGGAATTGATGTCGTTGGAGAGGAAGGCGTTGTAGATGATCTCGGGGGAACGACGGAACTGGGAAAGGCATCCCGTCACAAAATCTTCCCATGTCGAGGCGGAGACTTTGCGGTAGAATTTTTCCTCAAAGACGTGCACGACGAGATCGTACTTGTCCTGATAATATTTATAGAATGTCCCCTTACAGATCCCCAACTCTCCGATGAGGTCCTTGACGTGGATACTGTCGATGGACTTCTCTTTGAGGAGATCCATCAAAGTTTTTCCCAAAAAGAACTCGATTTTCATATCGGTTCCCCCTTTCTCATTGGCAATAGAAGATCGCGCTTTCTTCGAGGGTCTTTCCGTCCGCGTGGAGACGTCCGTCCTCATCGAGACGGAGATAGCGGCAGGTCGTATAGGAGACAAACGCGTAGCCGTACTCCGTATACACGGGATAGAATCTTGCCGACGGGGCGTCGACGCCGAGCACGACGTTTCCGCCCGAGACGCTCAAGTGGCTGTTCATCGATGCGGTGATCAGGACGGTTCCGTCACGGTCGGAAGATTCGGAGACGATGAAGCGGCGGCTTGCGTTGCGGTCGTTTGCGAGCATCGGGATCCCCCCGATGACCGTCAGCGGCATGTCCGTAAGGCTGTCATAGAAAAGATAGTTGCCGCTCTCGAGTTTTGTTCCGCGCGGCGCCGTGCAGTACTCCTTCATGATGCTCTCGAGCGTCCTGCCGTCCATTTCGACTTTGTGGATCGCGGACGTCGTTTTCAGCCCCGAGAACTTTTGGAGAATGGTCTCATAGCTGTCTGTATGGGCATTGACTTTGGTCGACGCATAGATCGTGTAGATCCCCCATGCCGTGTTTTCCCAAGTGTTGTGGACCTTGTACGTCCAGCTTTCCCAATGCCAGCCGAGACCGTTGAGGAGTCCGAGCGTGTAATCCCACTGTTCGGCGCTGTTGTAGTTGTTGAATTCCCCCATCTGCAGCGGAACGCCGAAGTTTTCCCTGTAGACGTTGGTGATCTTTTGATTCCAGCTCGTGCCATGCCCTACATAGTTGTCGCCCAAGGAACTCGTATAGTGATGGAAGGAATACATGCAGTTTTCCCAGCCGTATTCATCGGGATGGGGAAGATTTTCGCCTTCCCAGCACGACTCAAAGATGACGATGTGGTCGGGGTCCTTTGCGCGGATCGCCTGATAGATCGTATCGAACACGGCAAAGTGCTTCTCATTCGTGGACTGCGCCTTCTCGCCCGGTTCGTTGAGAATATCGTATCCCGCAACGGCGGGGTTGTCCTTATAGTGCTCGGCGAGCGCAGCCCAGAGGTCGGCGGTAAGCCCGATCATTTGGGGGTTGGAATAAAAATCTACATCCTTGGCATCGTCGATCGTCTGTCCGCTGTGATCCTGCCCGTTCTGGGAACCGTACGCACCGTGCATGTCCAGGATCGTATACATGCCGTAGGAAGCGGCTTGTTCGACAAAGTCATCGAGAGGAGTGAAATCATAGTCGCCCGCATTGTCGTAACTGACGACCGTGTCGAAATCGACCGTCATATAGGTAAACGGCAGACGGATGCAATTCATGCCCATTGCGGCGCAGTTTTTGAAATCTGCCTCGCTCCACCAGTTCTCTTGATAGTTCTTCCAGAGTTCTTCCGCCCCTTCAAGCCCGAAACGGTCGATAAACACCTGCGACGTCGTCCTGAAGTCACGGGCGATGACGCTTGATTCCTCGGTGGGACCGCTCGCCTGAAAGCCGTTCATCCATTGTTCGATGACGAACAGCCCGCCCGCATTCACGCCGCGGAGAGAGATCTCCTCGCCCTTTCTGTTTTTGACGAGGTCCCCTTCCGTCTTCAGAAAATCATCGGCAGTCAAAGTGCCGACCTCAAGCGGAGGATCGAATTCATCATCCTTCCCGTCATCTTTCCGCCCGAAATCACAGGCAGAAAGACCAAAAGCCATGACGAAACCCATCGCCACGGCAAGCACGGACCGAGTCCACCCCCGAATCGTGTATTTCATTCTGATTTTCCCCTTTCTTCTATCATATCACAGATTCCGAAATTTGAAATAGACTTTCTATATAAAAAGTATATTTTTCTACTAAAAAATAATAAGTTTAATTTTTTGATTCTTCATACGATTTGTTATTGACAATATATTGTTTCTATTGTATGATTAAAACATAACAAAAACAGTTCTGAATTAACATTGCATGTGATAAAAACCGATAAATTTTTTGCTCGTTTGGAAATTTGCGTATCAAAACATGTAAAAATGTTAAAATCGGACAAGGAACTGTGGTAAGGAGGAATCAATGAAGGCAAAAAGCTTTCGCATCATGACGTTCTCGATCGTAGGCGTCTTGCTTGCGATCATCATCGCGCTGAATATCGCCGCCTCTATTTGGGGAGATACTCTCATCCGCATCCTGAGCGGGAAGGACATCGACGATGCGACACGCGCCGCGGGCGAGTCCCTTGCGGAGCAGATCGTTGAGGAAGGGACCGTTCTCGTAAAGAACGACGACAACGCCCTTCCGCTTGACCCCGAAACGGACAAGAAAGTCAACGTTTTCGGTTGGTCGTCGACGAGCTGGGTCATGTCGGGCAGCGGTTCGGGCAGATCGACCAATGACGGCGATGCCTCATTCGCCAACGCGGGAACGGACTTCCTGAAGGCGCTTGAGAACGCGGGTATTGAGTACAACACGGCGCTTACGGATATGTATAAACGGTTCGCGACGCGGAACAGCGCAGCTTGGAGCACGCTCAGCAGCTACGATTACCAGTCCTGCCGCCTCGTCGAGCCGACCATTGCGCAGTACGGCGACGAACTTCTCTCAAATGCCGAAGCATTCTCCCCTGTCGCGATCGTGGTCTTGAGCCGTGTCGCCGGCGAGAGCAATGACGCTCCTCTCGTGCAATACAAAGGGACTTCGAATACGGACAAAACGCCCGCAAACGATGCAGCGAGCAAGGATCTCACCTATCTCGACGCTTCTACCGAGGAAAGAGAACTGCTCGCCTATGTCGGCGAGAAGTTCGAAAAGGTCATCGTGCTCATCAACTCCACGAATCAGATGAACCTCAACTTCCTGCGCGATATCCAAGGGCTTGACGCCTGCCTCGTGACGGGCGGAACGGGCAATAACGCGATCACGGGTCTTGTCAACCTGCTCTACGGGCAAGTGATGTATGAGACAGCCAAAAACGGGCATTACGGCGACCCTGTCAGCCCGTCGGGACGGCTCACCGACACCTACCCCTATGACTTCCGCACGAACTCCTCGTGGGCAAATACGGGCTATCTCGGCGTCGGAAAATACAACAACGCGCAGGGTTTATATCCCATCGGAGTAACAAGCACAAACTTCGGCGGCGAATACAAATATCCGCAAGTCAGCTATCTCGACTATGTCGAGGACATTTATGTCGGTTATAAATGGTATGAGACAGCGGATGTGATGGGTTTCTGGAACAGCAATTTTGCGAAGAACCTGTTCGGCATTCAGAACGGCTATCAGGACGTCGTGCAATTCCCGTTCGGGTACGGTCTCTCCTACACGGACTTCTCTTGGGAAGCCGAATGGCAAACCGACAAACAACTGTCCCCGCTCAACGTCTATGATGAATTCTCCGTCACCGTCACCGTGACGAATGAGGGCGAATTCCCCGCACAGGAAGTCGTTGAACTCTATTACACGCCCCCCTACACCTCGGGCGGGATCGAAAAGTCCGCCGTCAACCTGCTTGCATTCGCAAAGACGCCCGAACCCGTTGAACCGGGCGAATCCGCAGAACTGACGCTCACATTCACCCCCGCCGATATGGGATCGTATGACTCCCATGAGATCAGACTGTCGGGCGGCGGCTGGATCCTCGAGAAGGGCGACTATGTCCTCTCTCTCCGTACCGATGCACACACCGTTGCGAACATCAAGGACAATACATTTACAATGACCGTTGAGACGAAACTCGAAAATTACGACAACGATCAGGCATACAACATCTTTACGGGCGACAAAGCCGTTGACTACGGCATTTCCGTCGACGGCAGCAACACGGGCGCAAATATCAAATTCCTGTCCCGCAGTAACTTCGAAGGTACCTTCCCCACCGTCGATAAAAATACCGACAGGACGCAGTCGACAAAGTCGCGCGACATGGCGCAGACGCTCAAGGATCACAACCTTTACCGTGACACCGACGTCGTCGCTTGGGAAAACAAAGTCGGAGCTTCGGGGATCGACATGCCCACTATGGGGGCAAAGAACGACTACAAGATCTTCGACGGCGCCCATCCGAACGATTTGGGCATCGCCCTCGGCTCCGATTACGATGCAGAGCTTTGGGATGATGTGCTCGACCAACTCACCTATGAGGAAATGCGCGACCTTGCCCTTCACGGCTACGTCCATGAGGAAGCGATCCCCTCTGTCGGGAAAGCAGAGACGGCATCCTTTGACGGACCTTCGCAATACGGTTCGTGGGGCGCACAGATGGGCTTTGGCGTCGGCTATCCCAATCCTTCCGTGCTCGGTCAGACGTGGAACCAGCAGCTCGCAAAGAGCTTCGGGCTTGCCGTCGCAGGGGAAGCGCTCGCATCGGGACGTCAAGGCTGGTATGCCCCCGGTCTCAACCTGCACCGCTCCGCATTCGGCGGAAGAAACTATGAGTACTTCTCCGAGGACTCCATGTTCACGGGTCTCATGGGGACACAGGTCGTGGAAGGCTCCCTCAACAAGGGCGTGTACGTGTTCGTGAAGCACATCATCGGCTATGACCAAGAGACGATGCGTGACTCCCTCTATTGCTGGATGACCGAACAGGCGCTCCGCGAGACTTATATGAAGCCGTTCAAAATCATGATCGACAGGGCAGAATATGACGTCGAAGGCGTCCCCGGGATCATGACGTCGTACGGACGCATCGGCGGAGTCTGGTCGGGCGGCAGCGAAGCGCTCCTTACCGCCCTTCTCCGTGATGAATGGGGCTACAACGGCGCGATCCTCACCGACTATGCGGACCATCAACAGTTCATGAATGCCGACCAGCTCGTCCGTGCGGGCGGTGACATGTGGATGGACGGTGCCACCAAGGGGAACTTCAGAACAGAATTCCGCAGCACGAAGGACAATGCGGCGTTCGTCTCCAAGCTCCGCGAAGGCGCCCACCACGTCCTCTTTACGATCTGCAATGCGGCTTACGTCAACAGCGGATACGACTCCGAGGCGGATACGATCTCGAAGGGCGATACCGCGAAATTCCCGCTCTGGACGATCCTCGGCGTCGTCGACGGCGTCGTCATCGCAGGGTGCATCGCGTGGGTCGTGCTTGCGATCCTCAAGAAGGATAAGAAGTTCGCGATGAAAGAGACCGAAGGTCTGAATGACCAGACAGACGAAAAAGATGTTGAAACGGACGATTCGCCGACAGACGAAAACACCGAAGAATAACGGGAACATGAAAAATGCCTGCAGCATACGCTGCAGGCATTTTTTTGACCCCATTGTGCATTTTTTAGGGAGAGAATATCCCCCCCACCACCCGCTCCGCGGGAGCCTTCCCCCCCAAGGGGTAGGCTCTTTCACCCCCTCCATGGGAGGGGGATGTCGCAACGCGACAGGGGGACTCCGCTGCATACATGCTGCCCCGCCCGCGTGCTCATGCTGAACGAATGTGAAGCATCCCATTAAACCTACGGAGCACATACTCCGCCCGTTTGCTGGGATCCTTCGCTTCGCTCTGGATGAACAGTCCACATCATTCCGCCCCGCCCGCACGTTCTTTATGTCGTCGAAGGGCGGCACGAGCGCGTAGCGCGAAGTAACGTATGTGAGGAATCTCAAAGGACGAGATCCCTCGGCTGCGCCTCGGGATGACGTGAATAAGGTGACCCACACCCCTACCTTGGCGCCCCTGTAGGGGAGCTGTCGAGCGTAGCGAGACTGAAGGGTTTTGAAACCCCTTTCCCCTCGCAAGCTCGGGGACTGTCTCGGACGGGTAGAGACCCGTCCTCGGTCACCGTTCGCGCGGGATAATGCGCTCACTCACCGCAAAACGCAGCGCACAGCACACTGTGCTGATGCGCAAGAATTGCGTTTTGCGACCCTAAAAGGGGCAGCGAGAGAAAAATGCGGTGACCCACTCCCCTACCCCTCTCCCACGGAGAGGGTATGACAGGTGCTCTCCCATGGAGAGGGTATGACAGGTGCTCTCCCACGGAGAGGGTAAGACAAAAGGTAAGGGCGGCTCGAAAGCCGCCCTTTGTTGTTGCTCTACGGTTCGTATTGCAGATTTACGCTTCTTCGGTGATACGCAATGCGACTAATCCATAGTAATCCGCCGCGTCGCCGCTCCCGAACTTGTTGACAAGCGTGTACTTCTTGTTCCCGAGCGTAAGGGTTGTTCCGTCTTTCGACTTATCGCTGATCTTCAGATCGGAATTTTCGCTTCCGAAATGGATCTGATAACCGTACGCGTCCATGTTCGTAACGTCGAATTTCGCCGTCCATGTCAAATCCTCTGCAACGGTATAGGTAACGGTGACGTTCGTTATCCGTTCGTCTCTGCTGTTGTTCCATGTGCCGTTCGTCGCATAGCCATTGGTCTGGAAATCGAAGTAGTAGCTCTGGAGTGCCGTCTGCAACGTTTCTTTTGTGTAGTTTTGGGATGAACCCTTGAGGACAAGATAGACGTGCGTGCTATCCGATTCGAGGTCAACCGACGTTGCCGTGATCTCTTTCTTTGTCGGATCGTTGACTTCAAGTCCTACATTTCCCCAATAGCGATTTCCGTCGCTCCCCACGCCTTCTTCTCCGTTCTTGTTGACGAGCTTGTACGTCTTTTCTCCAAGCTTTACCGTATGACCGTCAGTCGATTTATCTGTCAACAAAAGACCTTTGACGTTATTATCATTCGGTTCGCCGTCGCCCGTTTTGATGAAGTGTGCCGTATAGCCTTTGTCCGAGAGCGACGTGATGTCAAACTTGATCGTCCATGCGCCGCTTTCGCCCAAAGTGACCGTTCTTGCGAGCTGATTCATACGCGCCCATTCGTTTTTCCCCATAACGGTACCGTTCTGTTGAAGGTCGAAATAGACGGCATTCAGAGCAGCGGTAAGGTCCTCATTCGAGTATCCCGCGGAAGTTCCGCTTACCACGAAGTAAGCCTTCTCGTTCGCCACCTCGAGGTCAGCCTTCGTCGCCGTGAAAGATTTTTCTTGCGGCTGCTATGCGTTCGGATCCTCAAGCTCGGACTGGGAAACGGCAAGCTGAACACAACTTCTGCTCCACGTCTCCCCTGTACGAATGATGATCGTATAGTGAAGGTTGTTATACGTTACATGGTCGCCGTTCTCATCGGTCTTGGCGGAATCGCCCGTCCATTCAACGTCGAACTTTCCTTCGCCGAAGTACAGGTGCATGAGATACTGCGTCACGCCGTCGTTGTTTGCTTCATCGTGAAGCCCCACATTGGAGAGATCGACAGTGACAGTAAATTTGCCGTCTGCGCCGACCGTAACGGTCGCGGTGAGTTTCTTCGTATCCCAACCGCCCTTCTTATGGACCTCGCCGTTTGTCTGAAGGTCAAACGTGATCTCGTCCTTCGTGTAACCCGTCACGGTGCCGCCGATCGAAAGTGTCGGCTTCCCGTCCTTGAGTTCGAGCTTCAGGGTGCTCATGTCGACCTTGTACGACTTCTGGGGCTGCACACTCGGCTCTTCAAGCTCGGACTCGGAAACGACAAGCTGAACATAACTGCCGTCCCACGTCTGCGCATTCCGAATGATGAGCGTGTAGTGAAGGTTGTTATACGTTACATGGTCGCCGTTTTCATCGGGCTTCACATCCGCCCATTTCACGTCGACGGCTTCCTTCACACCGACAAACTTGATGTGCATGAGATACTGCGTCACACCGTTGTTGTTTGCCTCCTTGTGAAGTCCCACATTGGAGAGATCGACGGTAATGGTGAATTTCCCGTCTGCGCCGACCGTGACGCTGAAGGAAAGATTTTCGACATATTGCCAACCGCCGCTTGAATGGACAGTGCCCACGCCGTTTGTCTGAAGGTCAAACGTGATCTCGTCCTTCGTGTAACCCGTCACGGTGCCGCCAATCGACAGTGTCGGCTTTCCGTCCTTGAGTTCGAGCTTCAGGGTGCTCATGTCGACCTTGTACGACTTCTGGGGCTGCACACTCGGCTCTTCAAGCTCGGACTCGGAAACGACAAGCTGAACATAACTGCCGTCCCACGTCTGCGCATTCCGAATGATGAGCGTGTAGTGAAGGTTGTTATACGTTACATGGTCGCCGTTTTCATCGGGCTTCACATCCGCCCATTTCACGTCGACGGCTTCCTTCACACCGACAAACTTGATGTGCATGAGATACTGCGTCACACCGTTGTTGTTTGCCTCCTTGTGAAGTCCCACATTGGAGAGATCGACGGTAATGGTGAATTTCCCGTCTGCGCCGACCGTGACGCTGAAGGAAAGATTTTCGACATATTGCCAACCGCCGCTTGAATGGACAGTGCCCACGCCGTTTGTCTGAAGGTCAAACGTGATCTCGTTCTTCGTGTAACCCGTCACGGTACCGCCGATCGAAAGTGTCGGCTTCCCGTCCTTGAGTTCAAGCTTCAAGGTGCTCATATCGACCGTGTACGACTTTGCGGGCGGAACATAATTCGGATCGACGACCTCGGGGTTCGTCTCGCCCTCTTCGGGTGCGCCTGCGGGTACGAAGCAAGGGCAATCCCAATAAGGTTCACCGCTTCCGCTACGGACCGTGTACTTCGTACCGTTTACGATCGCGAAGAGTCCGTCTGTGCTGTGGTCATTATCCTTGATCTGGAACAACATGTCAGATGCAACAGGCGTTGCTTCCTTGCTCGCGATCCAGTAAACATTGGGCCAGAGCTGTCCGCCCGCATAGGACGTGACGTCGTACCAAAGATCGTAGACGCCCTCGCCGCCTTCGACTTCCTTGACCATGTCGACAGATTCAAGCATATACTTATCGAGCGTGCTTCCGTCCACGTTCCCGAACATGAGATGCTCAACAAGTTCTTCCTTGGTGTAAGGCGTCTTGCCGCCGAGCTTCACGCGGAACACATAGTAGACCTTGGTAGGCGTTGTGAAGTTATCGACTTTGAGCGCGACATCGAAATCGACGGCTTCGATCGAAGCTTTTTCGTTATACCCGTAGCCGATGATGCCATCCCACATGCCGGGTCCGAAGTAGAACACTCTCGTTTCGTCCGTATTGGCGATGCGGAGCGTCTTCCCCGAAAGAAGGTTGCCGTTGTTGCCGTCGGGCGCCTTTCCGCCGTTGTCCGTAAGGTTGGTTTCGCTGCATCCGCTGTTGGGGAGCTTGTATTCGCCGTGCTCATCGCCGATCAACGGGAAGAGTTTGGTCGAATCGTTCTCCGATTCGATGATGCTGAAGTGACCGTACGCGATCGCTCCGAGCTGCCATTGAGAAAGATCGAACGTGACAGAGAATTTGCCGTCCGCTCCGATCGGTGCACGGACCGCCAAAGTTCCGCCGACATAGAAGTCGACCACCGCGACCTTGCCATGGAACTTTTCGTCCTTGACCGTGACGTCGAGCTTGAGTTTCGGCGTGGCGGTGCCGTTGCCCTCTGCGCTCATCGTGTATTCCATATCGATGAACTCATTCGCGACTGCCTTCAACGTCTTGCTCGTGCCGTCGGAGTATTCCTTGAAGGAATAACGGAATCCGCCGTAAGCGACCTGATCGTCGGGATCGTAGAAGCCTTCGACATCCTGATACTCGGCGAGGTTGATCTCCTGCGTATCCTTGATGCCGTCGCCCGATTCCGCAACGAACTTAATATCCATCCACTTGCCGAGATACGTCTTGTCGGCAAGTGCGGACATGTCGAACGTCATCCTGAACGGATCGCCGCGGTTCTCGCCCTTGACTTCGGGTCCCTTCATCTCAACTTGCGCTTTCCCTTCATAGAGGTAGAGGTACGCCGACCTTGCCGCGCGGAATTTCCCTTCGACGACGAGCAGCGGAGCTTTTTCGCCCTCTACAGTCCCGAGTTCATAGTAGACCTTTTCGAGCGTCAGAAGTTTTGCATTCCAGCGGGCTTTGTAGGTCGCGCTGGTGGCAAGCTCTGCGGGGATCAGATATCCCGCGGTCGCACCTTCCCACGAAAGGAACGTGTAGTCGCCCTCCTCGCCGCGGGTCACGAGTTCGCCTGCGGGAAGCGTGATCGGAGCGGTAAGCGCAGCCTTAAACGTGAAGGTCAACGCTTTCGTCGTGGGATCTGTTGTGATGTTGTCGATCTCCGTGTTCTTTTCAAGTTCAGTCGCATAGGACTCGTTGATCGTGCCGCCCTGCGGATCGATCGTGACTTTGCCGACGACCGTTTGGTCAAGCTGGACGGGGGCGGAAGTGGTCGTGCCGTAAGTGACGGTGAAAGACGTGTCGCCGAGCATGAAGCTGACGGCGTCCTCGTGTTGATAATTCACCGAATAGACGGTAACGGGTTCGGAATCGCCCGTGGCATAGTTGACTGTGACGACCATGCCCGTCTTGTCGAGTTCTTCACCCGCATAGTAGACCATCTTCGAAGGTTTCGTGGAAACGGTAACGCCCGTGACCTGCTTCGATGCGGTGATGGTGATCTCATTCGTCCCCTTCTTTACCATGAACGAATAAGCCCCGTCCTTCTCGTTGAGAGTCGCTCTGCCGTTCTTTACGACAACTTCATAGCCTTGATCGGGCGTGACTTTGAAGGTGAGCGTTTCGCCGACCGTGAAGGTCTTGGGAAGCTCTGTCTTGTCGTCCACCGTGACAGAAACATGTTCCTCGTCATTGATCGTCCACTTGATGATCGCCGTGCTGCCCCCGTCGCCTTCGTTTCCGCTATCGCCGCAGGCGACCGCGAAGGAAAGGCAGAGCGTCATCAGCAATCCAAGCAGGATCGCGAGGATCGTTCTTCTCTTTGTCATCATTTTCCTCCTGTATTTTTTATTGAGAGTTGTGACGGGATGACACTCCGCCACGCTCCATTACAAAACAATTATATATCATCCTATCGTTTGGGTAAATATACACTTTTATAAATAGTCTATTTTTGAATTCATTTGTTACATTGAATATCAAAAAATGAAAAAGAACATCATTTTTCGATTCGAAAATGAACGGTTTAATTATATTTCGTGTGAGATTTGAAAATCAAAGCCATGATGAAGGAAAAAATGACGGCTGCGGAGACACCCGCGCTCGCCGCCGCAAGCGGTCCCGTAAGCGCCTGAAAGAGACCTTCTTCCGCACCCTGCATGGCGCCGCTCGCAAGCAGATACCCGAAGCCCGAGATCGGGACGGTGGCGCCCGCTCCCGCGAACTCGACAAGGGGCTGGTAGAGTCCGAGCGCCGTCAGGGCAATGCCCGCAAGCATGAAAAGAACGAGGATCTTGCCCGCGGTCAGGTCGGTAAAATTGATGACGAGCTGGGCGATCATGCAGATGAGTCCCCCCACCGCAAACGCCTTGAGAAACATGAAGATGATTTCGAGATATTCCATAGTATGTACCGCGGCGGGAACGCCCCGCAAGGCATTTTCCACCCCGTCGCGGGGGTCAACGCTCGAGGACGACGGCGTGTGCGATGCAAGGAATGGATTCCCCCTGTCCCGAAGAGACCGTGGAGAGCAATGCGCCCGTCGCCACGAACAAGATCTTCTTCAAACTTCCCGTCATCATCTTTTGATAGAGGTAAGAATTGAGCACGACCGCCGAACATCCTGCCCCGCTTCCCCCTTGATATTCGTCCTCGATGACGTTGTAGATGATCTCGCCGCAGTCTACATGGTTCTCGTTGATGTTGAGTCCCTTCTCCCACGTCAAGTCCTTCAGAATGCGGCTGCCGAGCGCACCCAAGTCGCCCGTCACGATGAGGTCGTAGTCGTCGGGTTCCTCTTTCGTCCCTCTGAAATGCGCCAAGATCGTGTCCGCTGCCGCGGGGGCCATTGTCAAGCAAAAACCATACTATTTTCGCAAAAATTTTGCTTTCAAGGGGATTTTTTTTGCTTTGGCAGGGTCATGTTTCGCTTTTCGGACTCAAAATATTATAAGAAGGACGGATAAAATCACCCGTCCTTTTAGGCCTCAAAAAGTTATCTCCCGATTTTTGCCCGCCAAAACCCGTCTGCCAAAGCGGCCCTATAACGTT
>CANQUD010000012.1 GCA_947626935.1 uncultured Clostridia bacterium
TTCAGAGATGACGACGATGACTGACAAAAACATCTAAAACAAGATATGAGAAAAGGCGTGGCTTCACGCCACGCCTACTTCTCTTTGAGCGGCGACTTACCTAAATTCCCTATGGGAACTACGGTAAACTTCCCCGCCGCTTCATTCGGACCGAAAATTTTTTCCACCGCAAAAACTCTCCCTTCGGGGAGATTTTTTTACGGCGTATTTTTTTGTTTTTGGGCAAGGCGACGCAGAGCGGCGCGGAACCGCCCCACCCTTGCTCTGCTGTTCGGGTCTCCTTCGAGGCGCCCGATCAGCTCCTTCAATTCCTCTTCATTTGCCGCGCGGAGCGCCGCACGGAAAGCGGGAGAACGCTCCCCTTCAACCATCAACGTCTCAAGGTCCGACATCCCTTTCTCTCACTCTGTTTTTATGGACATTTTATCATAATACATGAGTATTGTCAATAAAATATTCATGGTTTCAGAGTGAATGATTCAAAACGTCTTTTTTGCTCAAACTTTATGATAGAATTTCGGAAGAGGAAGAAAGTTATGAGCTTTTCGTTTCGGATCAAAGAATTGCGCGAGGAGCGGGGGCTGTCGCAGGCGCGGCTCGCGCGGGAGCTGGGCGTCGGGACGGGCAGCGTCGGCATGTGGGAAAGCACGTCGGAGATCCCGCCCGTCAAAAAATTGCTCGTCATCGCCGACTTTTTCGGCGTGTCTCTCGATTACCTTGTGGGCAGGAGCGACGTCCGCGCGGGTTCCGCCGCGGAGGACCCCTTTTTTGCGGAATACCGCACCCTCTCTCCCGCCCATAAGGAGATCCTGAAGGCGCTCGTCAAGAGCTGGAAGTGACTTGCGCGGTCAGACCATGTTCTCGAGGATGAGTTTATCGGCGACGAGGGCGATGAACTCGCTGTTCGTCGGCTTTTCGGAGCCGATGTAGACGCGGGCGCCGAAAATGGCGTTGATGGCGTCCACTCTTCCGCGGTTCCAAGCCACTTCGATGGCGTGGCGGATGGCGCGTTCGACCTTGCTTGCGCTCGTCTCGAACCGTTCGCCGATGATGGGATAGAGTCCCTTCGTCACATTGTTGATGATCGTCGGCTGTTCGACTGCCATCTTGATGCCTTCGCGCAGGTACTTATACCCCTTGATGTGCGGCGGGATGCCGATGGAGATGAAGATGTTGGAGATCCTCTCTTCCAGAGATCCCGCCCGTTTTCTTTCGACAGATTCCCTGATCGGCGCCGTTTCCGAACAGAGTTCGAGCACTCTGTCCCCCACGAGGAGCGCAGAGACGGGCTTCATGAAATAATATCTTGCGCCGAGGGAGATGGCGCGGTTGATGATCTTGTCGTCGGAGAAATTTCCGAGCACGATGAAGTCCGTCTTTTTGCCGAGCCGCTTCGCCTCTTCGAGCACGGTGAACCCGTCGGCGTTCTGCAGGAATAAACTCACGATCGTCACGGCGGGCGTCTGCGAATCGAGGAGCTTCAGCCCCTCTTCTCCGTCTCCCGTCACGCCGCAAACTTCAAAATCTTTCCGTCCATCGAAGTACTCCTTCAGTTCCTTTGCAAATGCCTGGTTACTTTCCAAGATCAGAATTCGTTTCATAGTTACCTCTTTTTTGCCCTTTTCGGAGTGTAATCGAATTATAAATCACAAATTCAGATTTGTAAAGTCATTTTTGTACAAAAATCGGATGAATTTTGTACAAAATTCGACTATTTTTGTACAAAAATGTCGAAAAAGTGATTTTGTGACTTGTTTATTACAATATATTGAATTTATACATAGAGAAATATGTGATTTTTGAGCAATTCGACGGAAAGGTCGCCGCTCGGTCCCCTCTCGCCGTCGAGGTCCCAGACGAGGTCGCGGTTTGTCGCGATGTCGATCTTCTTTCCCTGCAGAAAGAGAACATCCCTCTTCTTGAAGCGGATGCCGAAGAGAAAGAGGGCGCCGATCGAGAAGAGCGCCCCCGCGCGGCGGAAGAAGCCGGGGCGTTTTGCCTGACGGATGACGGCGACTTCGAGCTTCCCGTCCCGCATGCTCGCGCGTCTGTTGACGGGGAAGCCCGCGACCGACCTTCCGTTGAGCACGAGGACGAGCACGGCGTCCGTCTCCAAAGTGGTTCCGTCGCAGACGATCTTGAGGGGAAAGACGGGAAGCGGCAGACCGTGTTTGAGTCCGTGGAGCGCGTAGGCGAGCGGACCCAAGAGCCGCTTCTGCGCCTGCGGAGTACGGTAGGTCGTCTCGGTGAAGGCGCCTGCGGCGGCGACATAGGCGGCGAGGGTCTCTCCGACCTTCATGCAGTCGAGCCGCACGGCATGTCCCTTCAGAATGACGCCGATCGCTCCCTTCACGTTGCGGGGAATGCGGAGGGAACGGGCGACGTCGTTCACCGTGCCCGACGGGAGATAGCCGAGCCGCTTGCCTTCCGCCGCCTGCAGGACGCGGTGAAAGGTGCCGTCCCCGCCCGAGAAGATCACGTCGCAGTCGGCGTTCCGCACCCGATCTTCGAGATCGTCCCCGCTCTTTGTCGCGACGACCTCGATGCGGGAATAACGCTTTGAGAGCAATTTCCGTATGAGGGGGAGCTTTCTCTCGAGCTTCCCCTTTCCGCTGTTCGGATTGTAGAGAAAGAGACATTTCATGGGGTAAGTTTTGACAAATTTCCTCAAAAATACGACCCCATGTCGAGAAGCATGCAGCAGAGGGAGATCTGCAGATAGCGGACGTCCTTTGCGAAGAGGATGTCCCTCGACTTCTCCCGTGCGGCGCGGGCGACATTGCGGACGGCGAGATCCCACTTCGCAAAGAGAGGTTCGCTGTCCGCTGCGGCGAGTCCTTCCAAGGCGTCTGCCGCTCCCTTGACGTTCCCCTTCGCCGCCTTCTGGTCGGCGGTGCCGCGCTCCAAGGCATTTGCCGTGTCGTACAGAAGGCGGGCGACACTCTCCGCCGTCGAGGCGGTGTTTTTGACCTTTTCCGCGAATGCCGCGTCCTCTCCGCGGAGCGTGATACCGTCGAGGGAGCGGCAAAGCACGGAGACCTTCTCTCCCCGCGCTTCCATCAGAGAACACACCCGACGCGCGTCTGCTTTTTGGTAGTAGCAGGCGAGAATGACCGTATCGCCGTAAAGATAGCCCGCTCCGCCCGACGAATAGACCTCTCCGACGACGGCTGCCGAGGTGCTGTCCTCGCATTCCTTCACCAAGAAATAGTAGTCGAGACCGAGACGGACGTCCGCCCGCGCCCGTCCCGTAAAGACGGCGAGCGCGATGAACGCGGCGACGCAGCAGATGAATGCACCGATGGAGATGAGCAGTCCGCCCAGCCGCAACCGATAAGCGTGATACATATTACATTGTATGAAAAAAATCCGTTCCATTTGTCTGCATCGGCAAATGAAACGGATCGAACGGTCTATTTCTTTCTTCTCAAAATATCGCCGCGGGCGAGCGGGTAGGGACAGGAAAAGGTGTACTTTGCCTGCACGAGCTTGGCGTCGGTACACCGCTCTCCCCCTTCGCCCTGAAGGTCCTTCACGGGGAACGTTTTGCGGAAAGTGTCGGACGGAGAGAGGATCTCGAGCTGTTCCCCCTCGAAGAAGCGTCCGCGCATCTCGACGGTGGGTCTTGTTCCCCCTTCTGTCACGATGGCGATAAAATCGTAGGCGCCGCCCGTCTGCGAGGAATCGGGCGCCTGCGGCATGACGCTGCCCAGTTCTTCGGACGTGATGTACGGTCTGTGCGGGCAGGAGAGCAGTTCTTCCCCGAGTTCCTCCGAATATCCCCCGTCCAAGATGCGGCGGTAGGCGTTGACGACGGTCGCGAGGTAGAATTCCCCTTTCATGCGTCCCTCGATCTTGAAGGAACAGACGCCCGCCCCCTCTAACTCCTTGAGCAGGCGGCTCATGTTCAGGTCCTTGCTGTTCATGACATAGGAGAGCTTTCCGTCCTCTTCGACGTCATAAAAATCGTCCGATGCCCCCTCTTTGGTCTGCACGCGGTACGCCCTTCTGCACGCCTGCACACATGCGCCGCGGTTGGCGGAACGGCTGTCCATGTAGTCGGACATGTAGCATCTGCCGCTGTAGGAGATGCACATCGCCCCGTGGACGAAGGTCTCCAGCTCGAGGGAAGGACAGGCGGCGTGGATCTCTGCGATCTCGGCGAGGGAGAGTTCCCGCGCGAGCACGACCCTCGACGCGCCGAGGGACTGCCAGAATTTGGCGGCGGCGAGGTTCAGGGTGTTCGCCTGCGTGGAGATGTGGACGGGAAGGGCGGGCGCCGTCTCCCTGCAGAGGGAGAATACGCCCAAGTCGGAGATGAGCACGGCGTCCGCATGCAGACGTTCGAGCAGGCGGAAGTGCTCCTTGAGGCGGGAGAGGTCGGAATTTCGGGCGAAGATGTTCGCGGCGACATACACCTTTTTGCCTGCCTCGTGGGCGTAGGCGATCCCCTCTGCCAGTTCCTCTTCCGTAAAATTCTCGGCATAGGTGCGCAAAGAAAAGGACTTGCCGCCGAGGTAGACCGCATCGGCGCCGTAGCAGAAGGCAAGTTTGAGTTTTGCAAGGTTGCCCGCGGGGGCGAGAAGTTCGGGTTTCATCGCAGTTTTTGTGAGACGGCAAGCCCTTCCCCGAGGTCGAGGATCTCCGTAGAGAGGTCGGGGTCGGTCTCGAGCATCCTTCCGTATTCGCGCAGATGTTCGGCGAGCATCCTGCGCTTTTTGGGCGCTTCCCCCCTCACCCAGCCGAAGAGCAGGACGTCGTCGGAGAGAAGGTATCCCCCCGTCCTTAACAGCCGTTTGCAGTCGGGAAGATATTTGATGTACTGGACTTTCGGACCGTCGAGAAAGATGAGGTCGAACTGCCCGCGGAGCATGGGCAGGATCTCTCCCGCATCCCCTTCGTAGAACGTCACGCGCTCCGAGAGGGAGAAGGCACGGAAGTTCTCCCTTGCACGCGATGCCCTTTGGGGATCCTTCTCGATCGCCGTCGCACGGCGGACACCCGAAAGAAGGAGCGCGGCGGAAGTCAGTCCCTCCGCCGCGCCGATCTCCAAAAAGTCAGCCGCGCCGATGCGCTCCGAAAGTTCCAGAAGATATGTGAGCGTTTCATCCGCGCAGGCGGGATTCCGCCCCTTTTTCGCCTCTTCGCGCAGGGCGGCGATGCGGGGGTCGATCATTCTCCCCACTCCGCATGGCTCTTTGCCGCACGTTCCTCGTACACGCGTCCCAAGACGCGGCTGATGACGGGGAAGGGCGCATCGACGACGGATGCGGGAAGAGGTTCCGCATTGTCCGTCTTGAGGATTCTGTGGAATACCGCCGTCAGGATCTCGATCTGCTCCCGATAGATCTCCGCATGGGCGCATTGGGTGCGGAAGGACTCATACTCCCCCGCAGCCGTCTGCAGATCCCCCTCGTCAAGCTTGATGAGGATGAAGAAGAAGGCGGTCATGTATTTCCAGCCGTCGCCGCCGCCGTGGCGGAGACGGTCGATGTAGCGCTTGGCGGTCGCAATGTCGTCGAGCGCCATGTTGACGCGGACATAGCGGGTGAGCGCAACGGTGCGGATGAGGAAGAAGAAGGGACTCTTCATCTTCCTCTCGATGAGCGTCTTTTCCTCGTCGTACCGTTTCTCCCCGCACAGCTTGCCGCATTTGATGTTGAGATTGTCCTGTATGACGACCTTGGCGAAAAAGAGGAGCAGAAAGACAGCCAAAACGAATAAAAAGACGGCGGCAACGATCCCCTGCGGCTTTCCGCCCAAGAAAAGGACGACGATACCGAACGCAAGGAAGATCGCTGCGCAGATCGGCAATCCGATGTAGACAAACAAATTCCGTTTCATCATGACACCCGCCACTTGTTGATTTTGGATCAGATCTCCTGTATCATCGGGACGATCATGGGAGATTGCTTGGATTTTTTGAAGATATGGTTGCGGACGGCGCGGCGGACGGCATTCTCGTAGTCCTGCACGGTCGCGCTCGACGGGACGCCCGCGATCGCCTTCATGACGACGCTCTTCAGCTCCCGAAGATAGTTCTTTTCGTCGGTGAACACGAAGCCCTTGCTCGTGATGACGGGTTCGCCCAAGACGGCGCCGTCCGAGAGGCAGATGCCGATGATGAACAGCCCCTCCGCGGAGATGTGGAGCCTGTCTTTGAGCGCTTCGCCGCTCTCAAGGTCCTCAAAGCCGTTGCCGTCGATGAGAATGGACCCGCCCGAGAAGCTCTCTCCCTGTTTGAGCGTTTCGTCCGTCAGTTCCACGCACGTCCCGATCTCGGGAATGAAGGTGTGCGAGGGATCCATGCCCATCTCCTGTGCGAGCAGGACATGGCGCTTGAGATGTCTGTATTCCCCGTGTACGGGAATGAAAAATTTGGGTTTTAAGAGGGAATGCAGGATCTTGTGCTCTTCCTGACAGGCGTGCCCCGAGACATGGATCTTTTCGAGGCTCTCATAGACGACGTCCGCCCCCCGCTTGTAGAGGTTGTTGATGACGCGGTAGACCATTCTCTCGTTCCCCGGGATGGGGTTGGCGGAAATGATGATCGTGTCGTTCTGCCCGATCGTCACCTTGTTGAATTCGCCGTCCGCCATGCGGGTGAGGGCGGACATCGGCTCCCCCTGCGAACCCGTGGAGATAATGACGATCTCTCTGTCGAAATAGTTCTTGATCTTCTCCACGTCGACGAGGACGCCCTCGGGAATCGTCAATTCCCCGATCTTTGCCGCCGCCTCCGCGACGCCGAGCATGCTTCTGCCCGAAAGGGCGACCTTTCTGCGGAATTTGACGGCGATATCGACGATCTGCTGGAGCCTGTGCACATTGGATGCGAAGGTCGCGATGATGATGCGCCTGTCGGCATTCTCGGCAAAGAGATGCTCGAGGGTGGTGCCGACGACTTTCTCGCTCATCGTGTAGCCCGCCCGTTCGATGTTGGTCGATTCGCCGAGGTACAGAAGCACGCCGCGCTTGCCGTATTCGGCGATCTCCTCGAGGTCGATGGGCTTGCCCGAGACGGGCGTCAGGTCGATCTTGAAGTCGCCGCTGTGGAACACGACGCCGTACGGCGTCTCGACGGCAAGTGCGACCGCCCCTGCGATGGAGTGGTTGACGTTGACGAAATTGACGGTGAAAGCATTCCCCGCGCGGACTTTCTCCTTGGGAGATACGGTAATCTCCCTGACGTTGTTGAGACGGTGTTCGCGGAGCTTGTTGTCGACGAGGGCAAGGGTAAGCTTGGTGCCGTAGACGGGCACGTCGGGAAGGTCCTTCAGAAAATAGGGAACGCCGCCGATGTGGTCCTCGTGCCCGTGGGTCAGAAAGAGTCCCTTGATCTTCTGCCTGTTCTTGACGAGATAGGAAATATCGGGAAATACGAGGTCAATGCCCGGCATTTCCTCGGTGGGAAAGATGATGCCCGCGTCGATAACGATGATGTCGCTTCCGTATTCGAGGGCGGTCATGTTTTTGCCGATCTCCCCCACGCCGCCGAAGAATAAGATCTTGAGCGGCTTCTTTTTCTTCTCCGTCCTTTGGGGAGACTTTCCCTTCGGCGCTTTCGGCGCTTCCTTTTCCTTCGGCGGTTGGGGCTTCTTCTCCGTGCGGGAAGGATCGGCTTTCGTCACGTCGAGCCGCGTCCCCTTTCCCTTTGCGCGGGACTTTTTCTGTGCCTTATAGCCCGCTTCCGCCATTGCCTCGGGCGTACGGAGTTCCCCCGTGTGCTGTTGTTTTTGTCGGCTGTATGATTCCAGCCCGTTCAGAATGGCAAGTTCGATCGCGTCGCTTGCCCTGTTGTTGTTCTTTTTGCCTTTCAAATGATGTCTCCTTGATACTTGATAAGTGATGAAAAAGAGAGCCGACGGCAGGATCAGCTCTCTCGTGTATTACGGACTAAAAATCCAGATCCGATTTATCGACGATCGCCGTCTTGATGAGTCCCTCCGCGAGGAGTTCCTCGTCCGTGCGGAAGAAGTATTGTGCGGCGTAATCGACCGCCTCGCGCTCCTCTTTGACGGCGCCGTAGCGCTCCATGCAGAGGTCGATGAGACGGATGGACTTCTTGACTGCCGCTTTTGTCTTGATCTTGACCATCATGGGCGTCGACTCGTACATCTTGGTGTCCCCCGCGAACTTCTGATGGTAGACCGTCTCGGGGAATTCGGCGGGATCGAGTGCAAGATACATGACGAGCGTCTTGCCGCGCATGCCGATCTTGATGACGGACTCGTTGCCGATCGAGAATCTGTCGTTCGTCCAGTTGATCTGCGAACGGACTTTCCCGTACGCGAGAATGGCGTTTTTGAGGTCGGAATAGTACCCCTTGACATCCTCATCGCTGCCGATGATCTTGGCGACGAAGCTCCGCTTGTAGCGCAGCATCTTGCTCTCATCCTCGACGACGGGAAGGACGACGGGAGCGACGGGAGAGACCGGCGCCTTCGCTGCCTTCGGGGCTTTTTCTTGTTCTTCCTCTGCGGCATTCTCCGCCGCGGCGGCAAGCTCCTCGAGCGGGGTCACGGCGCTCTCCTCGACAAGGCGGTCGAGATCTCTGTCGTCTGCGCCCAAGAGTTCGGCGACACGGCGGGCGACGCGGTCCGCAAATTCGTCGTCGGGCGTAAAGTCATGCTCCTGAAGGGCGGCGGCGAGCTTCTCGCCGATGAGTTCGTAGTCGGTGAGCGGGATCTGGTCGGCGATCTCGCTTGCGATCGCCTCGGGATCGTTGCGGATGAGCGCGGCGACCTGTTCGGCGACCGATTCCGCGTCGACATGCGGAAGGGCTGCGACGAGCTTGTCGACGACGAGGTCATAGTCGGGTTCGGGCAGGATGGAAGCGATCTTCTCGGCAAGGACGTCGTAGGCGAAGTTGCTGTCATCGAAGTACTCCCCTTCCGCCTTTTGTTCGGTCTCCGTGCCGTCCGCGGCAGCGGCTTCCCCGACGGTCTCTTCGGGCTGTTCTTCCCCGTGACCGAGGATGGCGGCGACCTTTTCCGCAAGCAGATCGTAGTCCACGACGGCGGGAACGGGCTGCGGGATCGTCAGAAGGCGGAGCTTTTCGTCGATGCTGTTGAGAAGTGCGGCGTTCTGCCGCTCGATCTCCTTGAGGAGTTCTTCCTGCATCTTGGCGTGTTCTTTGCGCGTGTAATCGTAGATGTCGATGTTCTGCTGGGCGAGATATTTGATCTCCGTCAGCAATTTTTCGACCCCCGTCTTGATCTCTTCCGTCAGAGCGTCATGGGAAAAGCCCTGCTGGGAAGCACCGTAGCGGTACTCCTTCTCCAAGGAATCCTGCGCTTCCTTGATCCTCTTCGTGATGCCTCTGAACATCCCCTCGAGAATATTGGAATATTTTTCGTCTAATCTGTCATCCATGATGCGCCCTCACATGATCGGAAACCGACCGCATTCTCTGTCCTTCTATATTTTACACCAAAAGAATGCAAATGTAAATGGTTTTTTGGAACTTTCCCGCGATAAACGCAGATTTTTCTCCCCGCCGAAGCTCCTTTCGGAAGAAGTTGCGGGCAAAAGGCGGCGCTACAGCATTTTCTTTTCGAGGCGGCGCCGCCCGAGCCGCACGCGGTTGAAGATGACGCCCGCGACGAAGCAGAGCATCATCCAGTAGAGCCACAGCAGAAAGATGAAGAGAAAGGCGAGTGCGCCGTACAGTTTTTGCTTGTCGCCGAAGTGCAGATAGACGGAGAAGGCACCCGATGCGGCGAGCCACGCGACGGCGGTCAGAAAGCTCCCGAGCGCGGTGTCCGAGGGACGCAGACGGTACGGGCAGATGTAGGAATTGAGGATCCATGCGCCGAAAAAGCCGAGTGCGAGCAGGAGCGCATAGAAGGCGGGGTAGGAAATATAGGGCGGAAGAAAGCGGGTAAAGACGCTCGCCGCAAAGAGCAGGGTCGCCGCGGCGGCGAAGAAGGCGAGAACGGCGAAGGTAAGAAGGATCGCCGAAATTCTTACCCGCCAGCCGTGGCGGAGGCGGCGGGTCTCATAGATCATTTCCCCGCTCTTGCGGAGATGATAGAAAAAGGCGGAGCACGACCAGAGGGTCGTTGCGAGAAAGAGAACGCTCACCTTTCCCCCCGCATAGGCGGCATTCTCCCGAAGGACGGCGAGGAGTTCTTCCGCCCAGCCGAAGAGACCGCTCTGTTCGAGCGGGACCTCAAGGGCGGCGCTGCCGAAGAGCAGGGTCAGCCAAAAGACAAAGGGCACGAGGGATAGGATGAGGAAGAACACAAGCGTCCCCGCGACGGTGGAATATCGGTGATAGGTCAGCGTTTTTGAGATCTCTTTCACCCGTGCGATGAGTTTCATGAAAACAGTATGGGGAATTTGTGGAAAAAATAGAAGAAACCGTCACATGGGTGACGGTTTTTGTTTCTTCAAGAGGTCTTTGAGATAGGTTTCGTACTCCTCGTCTGTAAGCTTCGGGATCTTCTTCTTTGCCATAAGCACCTCGCACATTTCCCAAAGTATGCCCATGGCGGGAAGTTTTTATTCCGTCCTGAGCGCGATGACGGGGTCTTTTTTCGCCGCCGCCTGCGCGGGGATGAGTCCCGAGATCAACGTCAGAGCCACGCTGACGCAAACCATGATGAATGCCGTCAGGGCGGGCAGCGATGCGATCCCCGAAATGCCCGAGAGCGAATAGATGATGAGGTTGATGATGACGGAGATCGCGTATGTCACCCCCACGCCGATGAGTCCCGCGGCAAGCCCGATGATGAAGGTCTCCGCATTGAAGAGATTGCGGATATCCATTTTCCTTGCGCCGAGGCTCCTCAAGACGCCGATCTCCTTGACGCGTTCGACGACGGACACATAGGTGATAATTCCGATCATGACCGAGCTGACGACGAGGGAAATGGACGTGAAGGCGACGAGGACGTATGTAATGACATCGAGCATCGTCTGCATCATGCCCATGAGCAGTCCCACGCGGTCGGTGTAGGTGATCTTGTCCCCTTCCTCCCGATTTTCCATGGTGTTCCATTTGTCGAGATAGGTCAAGACTTTCTCCTTTGCGTCAAAGTCGGCGGGATAGATGTAGACCCCGTTGGGCGTATCGTTTCCGCCGAGCGGGCGGACAATGGTCTCCGCCAACCCATAACTGATGAAAATGGTGCCCGTAAGCGGCATGCCGAGCACGGGTTCCACGTTGCGCGTGACGAGCGGATCCCCGAGCGCGGCGGCGAGATCTTCGCGCGTGAAGGTCGTGCCGAGGTTTGCTACGTTTGCCTTCATGGCTTCCACCGTTTTCTCATCGAGCTGGGCAACGAGTGCGGGACTGTATTGTTCGAGGAAAGCCAGCATGGCGTCACGGGTGAGCAGCAGATCGATGTTGGCACCCATCTGCTCGAGCGTTTCCAAAAAGCCCTCCCCCAAGGAGTCTGCGATCGCGCTGCGGACGGAGCTGAGGTCGAGCGCCGTATATTCCTCATTGAGCTGTGCGGACGGGGAGCGGTAGCCGACGAGGTCGTCGTATTCCCCCATGTCGAGCATGGACTTGACCATTTCCGTGAAAGCCTCGGGAAGCTTGGCGGCGTCGCTCTGCATCCACTTCACGATCTCGCTCTCCTTGTTTGCCGCGAGATAGTGATGCAGCGTTTCCTCGGTGATGTTGAACCCGTTATTGAGACAACCGTAGGTGCGTCCCTCCTTGAGGCGGAGCACAGCGGAAATTTTGAGGGGGATGCCGACTTCCTTGCCGTCCTTTTGCGTGGCGAGATCCTTCCGCTCGCCGCTATAGACAAACGGCTGCTCGTAGAAATCGGTCGTCTCCCTCTTGGAATAGACAGCATCGTTGAAGTAGAGGGTGTAATCTTTGTTCAGGATCTCTCCGAAGGGAATTTCCTTGAATTTTTTGTCCCCCGTATAGTCCTCTTCGCCCATGTTGAAGAGTTCCATAAAGTCCACTTCCGGCAAAAAGCCGAGCTGGGCGAGGGTCAGGTCGGTGGAATCGTTCTTTTCGCCGACGACGAGGACCGCCTCATTCTCGTTTTGGGGGAAGTGCATGGTCTCGGGGTCGAGAATGTCGTACTGCGACAGGACGTATTCGGAATAGCGTTCGTTGGAAAGTTCCGTCCCCGGCATGACGCCGAGCACGTCCGTAAAGAAATCCACATAGATGAGGAGAGCCTGATATTCGGGCGCAAGGGAGATGAGTTCATCCGTATAGAACTCCCTCAATTCCGACAGCGAGAGATTTTTCCGGACGACGGGCGTGGTGACGTTATTATCACGGTCGAGTACGCCCCCCGTCGTGACAGAGGTGAAGAGATTGTCCGTAAGGCTCACGCCGTAGGAATACTTGATCGCGGAAAACCAGTCGGGGTGCTCCTTCATTCCCTGCTGCAGGTAGGAGAGATAGTCCTCCGAGAGATTGTTCGTGACGGCGATGCCCTGTGCGAGCTGCGTCAGGAAGGAATTGACGTACACCTTGTCGCCCAGCTGATCCATGTCGGGCAAGCTGTCGAGAGACTCCGCATTCGCCATGACCGCATTGAGGTCGAGCGTGTTTTCCTGTATCTCGACGGGATAATAGGAGAGCATATCCTCTTCCGTCCTGCGGATGTAGGTGTTGAAGCCCGAGGAGAGCGCCAGAACGAGGCACACCGAGATGATGCCGATCGAGCCTGCGACCGACGTGATGATCGTGCGTCCCTTCTTCGTCAGAAGATTCTTTGCGGAGAGGGCGAGCGACGTGAGAAAGCTCATCTTCGCGCGGAGCCTTCCCGAAGCTCTCTTCTCTTCCGTCTCCCCCGCCTCTTGCGCGTATTCCTGCGCTTCCTCTTCCTCGGAATAGGGAGCGCTGTCCGATTCCACAAGCCCGTCCTTCAGACGGACGATGCGGGAAGAATACTTTTCGGCAAGCTCGGGGTTGTGCGTCACCATGATGACGAGGCGTTCCGAGGCGATCTCCTTGATGAGTTCCATGACCTCGACGCTCGTCTTGGAGTCGAGGGCGCCCGTCGGTTCGTCGGCAAGCAGGATGTCGGGATCGTTGACGAGGGCGCGGGCGATCGCGACACGCTGCATCTGCCCGCCCGAAAGTTGGTTGGGGCGTTTGTTCAGCTCTTCTCCCAGCCCCACGCGCTGAAGCGCCTTTTCTGCCCTCTCTCTGCGTTCCGCCTTGCCGACGCCCGCGATCGTGAGCGCCAGCTCCACATTCGACAAGACCGTCTGGTGCGGAATGAGATTGTACGACTGGAAGATGAAGCCGATCCTGTGATTGCGGTAGACGTCCCAGTCGCGGTCCCTGTAGTCCTTGGTCGACCTGCCCTGAATGGTGAGGTCGCCCGAAGTGTAATGGTCCAGCCCGCCTATGATGTTGAGAAGGGTCGTCTTGCCGCAGCCCGACGGACCGAGCACGGAGACGAATTCATTCTTCCGAAAGCAAAGCGTGATCCCCTTCAGCGCATGGACGCTCCCTTGCGCAACTTTGTAGTCTTTTGTGATGTCATTGAGTTTCAACATAAGGCGTTCGTTCCTTCCTCATGAAAAAGTTTACTTCTGCGCTTCTCCCGCCGCCCTCTTTTCGCGGGCGTCCCTGACAAGCGCCATGAAATCGGAGCAGTCGACCGAAAGCCGCTGCATCCTTTCCCTTCCGAATTTTGCGGCGCATTCCTCGAGGATCGCGTTGAGCGCGGCGCATTGCGCGTCATAGTTTGCCTCTGCATTCCCCGAAAGACGGATATAGGCGATCTTTCTGTCGTCGGGCGCCGCCGTGCGCACGACGATCTCGCTCTTTTCGAGCTTTGTGACGATCTGGGAGACCGCCGAACGGGTCACTCCCAATCTTCTCGCAAGTTCCGACGAAATGATGTCCCTCCCTTTTCTTCGCTCGGAAACGACTTCCTTCAGCAGTCTGTACTCTGTCTTGGAAAGCTTGCCGTAATCCCCGAAAAATTGCAGGCTTTCCAGATCCTCCAACACATTGAGCACCTTGACTGCGTACTCATTCAGTTCCATTTGTACCTCCCATAGATTTTCATTCGCTGAACTATGTATATTATACAAAATTTATATTTCTTTTGTCAATCAACTTGTGCCCATATTTCGTATACGGTCGAAATTTTCACCCAAGATACACCCGAATATCATCAAAAAACGCCCCGCATCCGTTGCGGAAGGCAACAGAGGCGGGGCGCCGATCGGAAATTGTGTTTATTCTTCGGTCTCGTCCACCGTTTCGGGCGGTTCGGGTTCTGGAATGAAGGGCCGGATGGGCGACGTGTCGGGCGTCAGATCGTACTTGTCGTCGATGTCTGCGCCGAGCAGTTCTTCCACCATGTCCTCGCGCGTGATGAGACCGAGGACATTCCCCTCTGCACCGACGAGCGCCATGTGTTCGCGCATGGACTGCATCCGCTTCATGAGGACGGAGACTTTTTCGTCGGGCGTCGTGTAGGAGACGGGACGGATGATGTTTTGGAAATCCCGCCTTCCCGCGAGCATGTTCTCATAAAAATCGGCGCGGTAAAGGATGCCGATGATGTTCTCCTTGCTCCCCTTGTAGACGGGGATACGGGAGAAGTTCGTCTCGCGGAAGATCTTGAACACGAGCCGCGAATTTTCACGGACGTCCACCATGACGACGCGCTCGAGGGGGATCATACAGCTCCCGACGTGCAGTTCGTCGTAGCGGAGCGTCCTCTTGATGAGGTCGTGCTCCGTATCGTTGAGGATGCCCTCGCTCGTGATGTCCGAGACGATCATTTTGAACTCTTCCTCAGTGAATTTCGGCTTCTTCTTATTGAGACCGAAGATGAGGAAGAGGAGCTTTTTCCACAGCCCGAACAGCCAGTTCAGGGGCAGAAACAGGTAGGTGAAGAGAGTGAGCGGGTACGCCATCGCGCAGGCGAACTTTTCGGGCGCCTCGCGGGCGAGCGTCTTGGGAGTGACTTCGCCGAAGATGAGAACGACTGCGGTGAGTACGACTGTCGAGATCGTGGGACCGATCTCCTCGTTGACGAGACGCGTGAAGAGCAGCGTTGAAATGGTCGCCGCGGCGATGTTGACGATGTTGTTCCCGATGAGAAGGGTCGTCAGGACGCGGTTATAGTCGTCGCTGAGCTTCAGAACTTGCCGCGCGGAGCGCTTCTTCGCCGCATACCGCCGCATGCGGACGGTGCTGAAGCTCGTATACGCCGTCTCCGTGGCGCTGAAACAGCCCGATAAAAAGACGAGCACGACCAGCGCGACCGAGAGCGCGATGAGACTTCCGCTGTGCGGGGTTTCCGCGCTCAAAAGGGAAAAAATACCGTGAAAGCAACTACTTGGGTCGCCGTCCATAGGATAAAAATAACCTCCGTTGCGCCGCTTGGGCGCCTGTGATATTTTTATATAAACGCATTTCAAAACGATGAAACACGGCTATATCTTTGCAATTTCCTTCAAATATTTCTTGGCGGAATGGGCTGCGACAAGCCCTTCCCCCGCCGCCTTCGCGTACTGGTAGGGAAGCCCCGTGACGTCCCCCGCCGCGAACAGTCCTCCGATGTTGGTGGAAAGATCCCTTCCGACGAGAATGTGCGCCCCGTCCGTCTTTGCTCCCCCGACGAGGACGTCGGGCGGCACAGCGTTGCGGAGCAGAAAGACCCCGTCGACATCGTACGTCTTTTCGTCGCAGACGAGACGGCTGACATGCGAATTTCCCTCGATCGAACGGGGTTGATCGCAGCATAACTCGATGTTTTTGTGTTCAAACGCCGTGACGGACGGGCAGAACGCGTACACCTTTTCCGCAAAGCCCGCAAGGAATTCGATCTCCTCCGCAAAGGCGGGAGAGGCCGCAACGGCGGCGATGCGCTTCCCGCGGTAGATCGCCCCGTCGCAGACGGCGCAGTAGCTGACCCCCTTGCCCGTCCATTCCCGTTCGCCCCCGAGCGTCCCCTTGAGGTCGACGCCCGTGCAGAGAATGACGGCGAAGGCGGAGTACGTTTCTTTGTCCGTCATGAGATCGAATCTGTCGCCGAGGCGGTAGATCCCGTTGACGCGTCCCTTTGTGAATTTGACCCCCTCTGCCTCTTTTTGGCGTTGGAGCGCTTCGAAAAATTCGACCCCATTCCCCAAAAATGCGGGGTAATTGCGGACATACTCGCTTTTTGTCACCTTGTCGCCGAACAGGCTTTCGCCCAGCCAAAGACAGTCGATGTTGAGGCTCTTGAGGGAGAGCGCCGCGGAGTAGCCCGCGATCCCCCCGCCGACGACGGCGGCATGATAGATGTGTTCCATGCCTTTCAGTATGAACTCCCTCTGCGAAAGTATATTCCGCTCACTTCAAAAACTTTCCGTACACCTCTGTCGTGGGCGAGAAGAAGGCGAAGGTGTCGGGATAGCGCTTGATGATGCGCTGGATCTCGGCGATCTGGCGTTTCCGGATGATGCAGACGAGGACGTCGTGCTCCTCGTGCGTGTACATGCCCGTTGCACGCATCATGGTCGCGCCGTGGTGGGTCTTTTCCATGATCTCCCGCGCGATCTCCTCGGGATGAGGCGTGATGATCTCGAACTTATACGCGACCTTGAAGCCGTTGATGATGACGTCGCACGTCTTGCTCGTCACAAAGAGGGAGACGAGGGCGAGGAGCACGGGCACGAGGTTCGCCGCAAAGCCCGCGGACGAATAGTAGACAAAGAAGGACGCAAACACGACGATCGCGTCGAGCAGGGACGTCAGCCAGCTGACCGAGATGAATTTCCACTTCTTGTTGACGATGGCAGCGGGAATGGCTGTTCCCCCCGCCGTGCCGCAGCAGCGGAGCATGACGGCGAGCGCGATCCCGAGGAAGATGCCGCCCGCGACGGCGCCCAGAAGTCCGTAGGCGATGGGTTCGGATGCGGCGGCGTCGAAGAACTTCGGGAAGTTCGGGATCTGGTCAAAGACGATGAGAAGTCCCGAAGTCAGGAGCATGGAGAGCGTCGAGAGGATCGCTTCCTTCTTTCCCAAGAGAAAGAATGCGAGAAAGAAGAGCGGGACGTTCAGCATGAGAAGGAACCAGCCCGAGTTCCATCCCGTGGCGTACTCGAGGAGCACCGCGGCGCCGTTGACGCCGCCCGGGGCGAACTTGTTGGGCGAGACGAAGGTGTAGATCCCGAATGCCCGTACAAAGCCCGAAAGGAGCACGGGAAGCACGAATGCCGTCAGAAAAAATTTGATTTTGTGCGCCGTATCTTGTTTCATGATCTTTTGTCCGAGAAGATTGTATCACATCTATGGGAAAATGGCAATCGTTTTTCCCTATTGACCCTTCTTTACCGTGCGGAAAACGAGGACTTCCTCTTCCTCGAAGAGACCGACGATACAGGCGACCGTAAAGCTGAAGAGAGTCTCTGCGAGCATGACGGCTCCCGTATAGAGGAGAAGCGCCCCCTGCGTCGCGAACGGATCGCAGCAGGAGACGACCGCCGCCGCGACGAGGAGCACGGAGCACACAAGACGGATGTAGCGCCGCTTTCCGCCGTCATGTCTGAAGGCGTCGAAGATGTCCGCCCCCGCCGAGAGCATGATGATCGCCGCCATGGCGATGCAGAAGATGTAGAGGGGCGTATTCACCGTTATGAACATCCAGAGCGCGGCAGAGAGGCGGCAGACGCCCGCAAGGAGCCGCACGGGGTTGCTGTCGGCGTCGAGAAAGAAGGCGGCGACAGAGACACTCCCCGCGAGGACAAAGAACACCCCCACCGTCACCGAGCGGGCGAGATAGCTCTTTTCGGGAAATGCCATGACGGCGATCGCAGCCGCGAATGCGAGGACGGTCGGGAACACGACGCTCCAGCGGAAGCGCTTGAAAAATTCTTTGGCTTTCATACGATGGAGTTTAGCACATTTGCGTGTCCTTGTCAAGCTTCAAAAGCCGCCGCGGTCGGACCGCGGCGGCTTTTGACTCAAGGTAAGGATGATCAGAACTGGAAATACAGGAATTCCGAGGCGTTCTCGGACGCGAGCAGGGACAGCCAAAAGACGGCGACCGCGATGACCGTGTAGAAGTACACGGAGACCCTCTGCGCGTAGACGGAGCGTTCGGCGTTCCCGAGAAGGGACGGCGCTTTGTCGGGCGTCCACTCCTCAAAGTGCCACAAAAAGCACATGCAGGTCAGGGCGAGTGCGAACTGGACGAGGGTCATCGCCGTGAATCCGAGGCTCCCCGCCGCCCCGACGAAGTAATTGTCGAAGCCGCTGAACAGGATCCTGAACACTTCCCCGAGCTGCGTCACGGACGAGGCGCGGAAGATGAGTCCGCCGATCGCGATCGTAAATGCAAACGGGATCCGCCGCAGCAGACGCACGAATTCGCTCTTGCCGTCGATCTTCCACTTTGAAAAGAGCTTTCCGAGCGGCTTGAAGAGGAGAGATTCGAGGCTCTGCATGACGGCGACATAGATGCCCCAGATCGCGTACGTCCAGTTTGCGCCGTGCCAGAGACCGCAGAGCAGAAAGACGACGAAGATGTTGAAGATCTTGCGGGCTTTCCCCTTCCGATTGCCGCCGAGCGGGATGTAGACATAGTCGGTGAACCACTTGGTCAGGCTGATGTGCCAGCGTCTGAACCATTCCGACCAGCTGACGGCGGCGAAGGGACGGTCGAAGTTCTTCATGAGACGAATGCCCATCATGCGGGCGACGCCCATGGCGATCTCCGAGTAGCCCGCAAAGTCGCAATAAATCTGGAGAATGAAGAGGATCCCCGCAAGCAGGACGGAGAGGCTGTTCGCCGCAGCGAGATTGCCGAACACGTTGGTGACGTAGATCCCGCAGACGTCCGCGATGACACATTTGCGGAAGAAGCCGACGAGCAGGATACGCATGCCCGCGGAGAGGTCATCGGGGTCAAGTTTGTGCTCTTCCCGAAGCTGCGGGAGAAGGTTCGAAGCGCGTTCGATGGGTCCCGCAACGAGCTGCGGGAAGAAGCTGACAAAGAGCGCGTAGTAGCCGAGATGCCGTTCGGGCGAGATCGTCCCGCGGTAGACGTCGATGACGTAGGAGAGGGTCTGGAAGGTGTAGAAGGAGATCCCGACGGGCAGAAGAAGCCCGAGCGCGAAGCCGTCGAGGTGCAGAGAGAAGAGGTTGAGCACATCGACGACGCTTCGGATCAGGAAGTCGAGATACTTGAACACGACGAGCACGCCGAGGCAGACGACGAGCGTCATGACGAGCCAGAACTTCTTCCACCCCTTCTTCTCCGTCTTTGCGATCGCAAGTGCGGCGCCGTAGGAGACGAGCGTCGTCCCCGCGATGAGAAAGACGAGCCACGGGTTCCAGCTCATGTAGAAGTAGTAACTTGCGACAAGGAGCAGGATCCAGCGGACTTTATGGGGCAAGATCCAATAGAGGAGCAGGACGACCACCAAAAAGACAAGGAAGGCGAGCGAATTGAAATTCATCCTTTATTTCCCCTCCCTGTGCATGAAATAGACGGTCAGATTGAGCGCAAGAAAGACGAGCGTGACGATGCTCACTTCCGCATACCCCGCGCCGAGCAGGCAGGCGTAGACCGTCGTGCCGACGAAGAGCGCCGCGGAGAGAATGGGAAAGAAATAGCCCGAGTCACGCTTGACAAGGTCAAAGATGCAGATGAGGAGCGCCACGCCGTACAGCGTCAAAAGGAGCGGCGAGGCAAAGATGACGGTTTCCATCACTCAAACAGTTTTTTGATGTTGACTTTGTCGTGTTTGCCGCTCGACGTGAGCGGGATGACGTCCGTAAACAGGATGCGGTCGGGAAGTTCGTTCTTGGCGAGCTTTCCCTTCAGCTTTTCGAGAAGTTCTTCCTTTGTCAGGGAACATCCCTTCTTGAGCACGACGAGGGCGCAGGGGACTTCGCCGTACGCCTCGTGCTTCGTGCCGACGACGGAAGCTTCCGAGACCTCGGGAAGGCTGCCGATCGCATTCTCGATCCGCGCGGGGACGAGGTTGATGCCGTTGCGGATGATGATCTCCTTGATCCTGCCCGTGATGTAGAGGTTTCCGTCCCCGTCGAAGCGGGCAAGGTCGCCCGTGTGGAACCACCCGTCCGCGTCGTACGCCCTCTTGGTCTCCGCCTCGTTGCCGTAATAGCCGACCATGAGCATGGGACCCTTGAGGCAAAGCTCCCCCTCGCTGCCGACGGGAAGTTCCTTGCCGTTCGCGTCGCGCACGCAGCCCGTGAACCATGCGAAGAAGCGTCCCACGCTGCAGCGGCGGAGTTCGGCGCTGTCATAGTAGGTCGTGCAGGTGATGCCGTACCCCTCGCTCATGCCGAAGGCATTGATGAGCTTGATGCCGAGATAGCGTTCGATGTAAGAAAACTGCTCCTCGGGGACGGGAGAGCCGCCCATGAAGCCCGTGTTGAGGGCGCTCGTGTCGAGACGGAGCGTCTCGTTCTCCTTTGCCATGGCATAGAAGAGGGACGCGACGCCGACGATGTGCGTGATGCCGTTCTCCGCGATGTCCTTAAGGAGTGGCGCGGGAGAGAGCGAAGCGGGAAAGTAGATGAAATTGCGTCCGACGAGCGCCGTCATCGGGCAATAGATCCCGAGGACATGGTTGAAGGGCAAGATCGCGCCGTAGCGGCTGTCGGGCGTGCATTCCCAGCGATGGATGAGGTTGCGGTTGTGGTTGACGGTCGCAAATTGGGAGATCGCGACGGCTTTTCCGACGCCCGTCGATCCCGAGGTAAAGATGAGCATGGACGGCGCATGGACGTTCTTCGTGGGGACGAACAGCTCCTTCGGCGCTTCCGTGCGCTTTTCGACCGAAACGACGTCCCTCTTTCCGTCCATCGTGAACACCCATTCCCCCGTTTCATCCGTGAGAAGGGCGTCGGGCGTCACGGCGTCATTGCCCGCAAGGAAGGTCGCAAGGTCGGTGTGCGGGTCGCACATCGTGGCGATCCCCCCGAGGAACATCAGGGCATAGTAGATGAGAGAGGTCTTGAGCGCACGGGGGCAGCGGAGCGCGACGACCGTCCCCTCGCGCACGCCGAGTTCGCACAGACGGTTCGCGATCGCCGTCACCGTGCAGTAGGTCTCCCTCGCCGTGAAGCTCTGCGTCTCGTCTGCCAGAAAGCGCTTTTCGCCCTCTTCTTCGGCGAATGCCTTCATCAGCTCATAGGTGCTGTCCTCGACGAGACCCATCTCCCTGCAGTCACGGTCCAGTCTCATACTTCCTTCGCTCAACATTGTCATATCTCCTTATTTTTGGTTTCTGTTCTGTAAAAATCACACCACTCCGCGGGGCGGTCGAGACGTTCCCCGATGATGCGGAACACTTCCGAAACGTGCCAGCCGTCCGCGACGGCGTGATTGCCCGCCAGCATGCACGGGAGCTTTTTCTCCCCGTCGTACTTCCCGATCGCGAAGAAGGGCGTATAGTAGGTCGGATCGTGGAAGTGCATCGAGCTTCCCTCGAAGTGGACGAAGGGAAAAACGGATACCATGCAGGCATTTTCGGGCATGGGATAGGGAAACAGCCTGCATGTGTCCTTGGTCTCCTCTTGCTCCTTCCGATAGGCGTCGTAGAAGCTTTCAAAGTTCTCCGTGTAGCGCAAACTGTGGAGGGTGAGGTTTTTGTCGGCATTCAGTGTCGGGAAGATCGGATGGATGATGTCCCATCTGCCGAGGACCCCGCCGCGGAGAGCGAGCCTGAAATTTTCGCAGCGGTTGAAGGCGTCCGAGACGATCCAGAGGAGCGCGGGGACGAGCTTCAGCCCGTGTTCCTTCAGATAGGTGACCGTGTTCGCCGCGGGGATGTGCTTCGTCATCGAGAACGTCGTCTGCAGTCTCTCCGCAAACAGCCGATATTCTTCTCCCCTCTCCCACGTCGCAAGGTCGATCTGTTCGAATGTATCCATATCCCCTCTCTTCAGGCGCCTTCCGTCAGCGCCTTGAATGCCTCAATGAATTTCTGCGTGTAATATTCCTGTCCGTATGAATTGACGCGGAAAACGTATTCCGTAAAGTAGTCGTTCGGCAAGATACCGAAGTAGATGTCTCCGATCATCGTCGCGGGCATATCGAGCTGTGCGAACTTCTCGGAATAGTAGTCGTTGAGCGCCGCGATCGTCCCTTCCGCCTCGGGCATATATTCGAGGACCCAGTCGCTCAACATGCCGAACGCATAGAAAATTTCTATCCCCATGTCGGCAAAACTCTGCAAAATTTCCTTGGTACACTCCATGGCGCCGTTTTCCTCGAGCACATCGGGACCGTAGAATGCGTAGGCTCCGTTGTGCCCCGTCGACGTGCGGAAATTGTCGTTGTCGCCGTACTCGGAGATGTAATAGAGGTAGTCCTCGTACGTGCCGCTTGCGCCGATCGAAAAGGAGCTGTTCTTGATCGAGAGGTACTCGGTGAGCGCCGTCAGAACATTTGCATATCTGCGCATATCGACAGAGGCGAGAAGGTCATAGTTGAACTCGAACATCCTGAAAACGCGGGCGTCGAAGTCGACGTCGTACCCGAGAAGATAGGGAGAGCCGATGTCGCACACATAGATGAGCGTATCTCCCGCGTGCATGTACTGCCGTATGACGTCGAGCTGGACGAGCGTGCAGGTCTCCCCCTCGACGCCCATGTTGAGAGCGAGCCGTCCCGTCGCATTGCCGAATGTTCCCGCGTGCAAGCCGTACCAGATCGAACAGCTCCCGAAGATGACCGTCTTTTGCTCGTCTTCGTGCTCGATAAGCATCTCCGTCTTGTTGGCGAACTGGGCGGACTCGTTTTCCCCGAAAATGGGCATCTCGACGGCGTTGATGTGCAGGGTCTCGAAGTGCTCCGTAAGGGTCGGATCGCCGAATGCCCCGCCGTCGACATATGAGATGTTGTCGTACAGATAGATCTCTTTCAGATTTTCGCAGGAGACAAAGGCGCCGTCCATGATGTACTGCATGGAGAGCGGAAAGACGACTGTTCTGACCCGCTTGTCCCCTTCCAGCGTCCCGCCTGCGACGGCGGCGACGGGCAGTCCCCCGAGCGTTGCGGGAAGGACGAGGGTCTCTTCCGTGCCGCGGTATCCCGTCACGACGGCACAGCGGTCGTCCGAGTCGGGCGCGGCGGCAAGTTCTTGCAGGAGTTCCGCCTTTCTCTCCTTTTCCCGATAGAGGGAGAGAATGTCCGCCGTGTCGATGACGACATAGTCGAAGAGGGCGGGGTCCGTCCACTCCTTCCATTCGGCATAGAGCACGAGGGTCTCTCCCTTGACGATGTCGGCGCGGCTGCCCAGTCCGACATGCGTCCCGTTTCCGTCCGCCCTTGTATTCCAGCCCGTCTGCACATAGCCGTCCCTTGCGATGATGTCCGTCCCGAGAGAGGTGTTCGGACGGCGGTAATGGAAGAGAGAATAATTGACCGTGTAGTACGTCCCCTCGTTCTCTTCGTGCAGGAATCTTCCCCCGTTCAGCGCATAGCCGACGACGGCATAGCCCTGCAGGGGCTGCAATTCGATGTGTTCTTCGGGGGGAAGGTCGCCCGTCTCCCGCTCCATGACGGTGAGCGTCATGCTTTCTGTGACGTTTTCCACAGTCAGAACGACCCTGCGCTCCCCTTCCTCGTTCACCGTTCCGTCGATGCCCGTCACGCGGTAGGAACCCGTGTAGCCGACGAGGCTGTCGAAGGTGTATCCCTCTGTGAACCAAAGAGTAAAGACGGCGTCCCCGCCCGACGGCACGGTCAGTTCAGCTTCGTCGCAGCGGAACACGTCCGAATCTGCGAGGGTGACCGTCCAATATTTGACGGCTTCTTCCACATCGACGGTGACAAAGGTCGGATAGCGCACGTTTTTCAGGGTCAGGGACAGGGTCGTCTTTCCCTCGCCGTCCACGCCGCCGACGTCCGTTTCATACTCGGAATACGAGGTATCCTTGAACGCATAGCCGCTCTCGATCTTCAGCGTGAAAGAGGCGTCATCGCCGCGGGAGACCGTCTTGACGTACTCCTCGGCGGTGTAATATTCGCTCTCGGCGAGGACGACCCTGCATTCCCTTTCCCCCGTCTCCGCCTCGGGAGCGCATGCGGAAAGGATGATGCAGCCGCAAAGGAGCGCTGCCGTGAGAGAAAATGCAGTTCGTTTTCCGTTCTTCATTTCATCAATACCCCACAAGATAGGCGGCATAGCGGGACCAGAAGTAGTCGTTCGTGTAATCGGCGAGCTTCGAACGCGGGACATAGACCATACAGGCGCTTGCCCCCTTCAGCAGATCGAGATAGACCATACACTCGGACGGACGGTTGTCCGCGGGCAAGTACAGCCGCTTCAGGGAAGAACAGCCGTCGAAGGAGCTTCCCGCGATCGCATAGATATATTTGCCGATGCGGATCTCCTCGATCGACGTGTTCCCCGCAAAGACCGCGGCATCGAAGGAGAGGACCTTTTTGCCCTCATAGAAATCGGGGATCTCGACGGAAGCCGCCGCCCTGCCCTCTTCGGTCAGTCCCGTGATGTTCCAGCCGTTCCCGCTCTCCTCATAGGTGAAAAGCGCGGCGTCCTTCCCGTTTTCGCCCGCAGCGCCGTCATCGGGCGGCAGTGGCTTTTCGGGCAGAACGATGTCATCCGCCGAACTGTCCCCGAGGTATGCCTTGAGGTCGCGCACGAGACGGTCAGTGTAGACGGTCATGCCCGCCGAATTGACATGCACGTTGGAATCGTAAAACCATTCCTTTTCGAGAATGTATTCCTTGGGGTTTCCCAAAATTTCACAGTCCAAAAGTCCGTCGAGACGGTCATAGAAGGCGTCGATGTCCTCTTCCGCCGTCCCCTCGGCGATCCCCATGACGTTGACGAGCGCAAAGCCGTAGAGGAGCGTCGCGCCCCGCTTGGAAAGAAATGCGTTGTATTCGTTGACGTAATCCGCGAACTCCTGCGGGAAGAGGGAAAGGTCGAAGGAGACCCGCTCCACCGCATCGTAGCCGAGCGGGAGAACGTTGTATGCCCGTTCGTAGATCATCTTGCAGTTTTCGTCAAAGGAAGAGGCGGCGTAGACGTCCGTGGGACTGGGCTTGGATCCGCTCGAATAGTAGCCGTATTTTCTTCCGACGTACCCCAAGAATCCGCCCACCATCTCGCCCGTGTTCTCGATGTGGGAAAGGATGCCGAAATCGCCGTCCGCGGCGTTCCAGACATATTCACTGTTGAAGTAGAGGGACATGGACTGCCCCATCTGCTCGGGCGCAAGGATGACGATGTCCCCCTCGCGGATGTTCACGCGGGAGAGGTCCATCATCGCCTTTGTGCCGATCGCGCCGTACAGCCCGAACGGGCAGACGGTATATCCGTCCGTCTCCCCTTCCAGAAGCAAGGGATCGAGACCGAACGCGATCGCGCTGTTGCCGACAACGACGATCTTTTTGCCCTCCGTATTCTCGAGTTTACGGTACATCTTCGGCAAAACGGCGTAATAGGTGTTGTCATATTGGGAAGGCAGACAAAAACCGACGCATACCAGACTGACGGGTATCGCCGATAAAAAGAGCAATGTGATGAGAATTGCGCAGATGCTTCGTTTCACGAGACCGTTTCTCCGAACACGGGACTTCGGTTCCATATTTAATGCAAGTTTAATGCAAGTGTTTCGCAAAGTCAATATTTGTCATTTTTTTTGCAAAATTTTCATTTTTTGGGGGGAAAGTTGCTCAAGTTTTTTCATGTTTTTTCATTTTTGACGGGCAGAAGAGGGTCGCGCGGGCACGATTTTCGGAAAAGGTCTTGTCAAATCTTGAATTTTGTAGTATACTGTACCGTGTGAGGTGAACATGAGACAGGAAATGGACGGACAAACTCCACAGGAGGGAAAAATGGCGTTATCCGAACGGCAAAATGCGATCCTCGAATATCTCGATATGCACAGGACCGCCTCGATCGAGCAGCTTTCGAAGGTGCTGTACGTAAGCGGAGCGACGATCCGCCGCGACATCACCGAACTCAAGAAACTCGGTATGCTGGAGAAAACGTACGGCGGCGTCACCGTCATCGACACGGCGAATGAGATGCCGATCTCTGTCCGCTACGTGCGCGACACGCAGGAAAAGCAGCAGGTGGCGGACCTTGCCTATCTCCATCTCCCCCCGTTCAAGACGGTGTTCATCGACAATAGCTCCACCGCGCTCATCCTCTCGAGAAAGCTCAATCTCCGCTATAAGACGGTCGTGACGAACGGGCTTGTCGTCGCGCAGGAACTTTCCCGCCGAGAGGACATCGACATCCTGCTCCCGGGCGGGAATCTGCTCTACAATGCAAACTCGATGGTCGGCGCGTTCACCCAGCGCTGTCTCGCCGATATGCACTACGATCTGATGCTGTGCTCGTGCGCGGCGGTCAAAGAGGACGGGGTCTACGAAAATTCCCTCGACCAGTCCGAACTGAAGAGGACGGCGCTTAAGAACAGCGCAAAAAAGGTCCTGCTTGTCGATCAGACGAAATTCGGGCAGGACGGGATGTTCAAGTCGTTCTCGCTCAATGAGTTCGACACGATCTTCACCAACGCCGACGACAGCAAGCTGAAGCTGTATCAAGGCATGAATGTAAATTTTTTCAACGGAAAGAAGTGACGGAGAGGACCCTTCGGGTCCTTTTTTTATATTCTTTATTTCGAACGATTTCTTTTGCTGCGCAAAAGAAATCGTTCGAGGGGTTAGTCCTGTACATCTCTCTTACTCCGCTGCCACGCCTTCCGCCCTTCGGACAGACATTAAGGTTCCTGTTGGGTACCAAATGGGGTGCGCTTAGGCGGGGAAACCCCGCTACGCGCAGGGATTTTGAGTGTTCCCCCCCATTCGTCACGGCTACGCCGTGCCACCTGTCTCATGCGGGTAGAGACCCGCATTCGGTCACCGCTCGCGCGGGACAATGCGCTCGCTCCTGTCGCAACGCGCGAAAAGTTCACTGGACTTTTCGCAGAATGCATTGCTCCACCCCCAGAGGGGGTCAGGTCAGAGCCTACCCCTTCGGGGGGGAGGCTCCCGCGCAGCGGGTGGTGGGGGGGATCATGTCCACCACTACGTCATGGGACACAATGTTCCTCCGCTCGTTTGCTGGGATCCTTCGCTACGCTCTGGATGAACGGCTGCGGTGACCCACCCCCTGTCGCGTTGCGACATCCCCCTCCCACGGAGGGGGTTCATGCCCACCCTCTCCCATGGAGAGGGTAAGAAAGGGAGCGGAAAACAAAATCGTTCGAAATCTAAAATTTTTACTTGCCATTCTTCGGAAAGTAATGTATAATGTCGGGGAGACAAAAAGAGGTAAACTGTCATGAAAAAACCTTATGCGATCATCATTATGGACGGCTACGGGCTGAATCCCGAACATGAAGGCAACGCCATCTACATGGACGGCAGCAAAAACGTCACGAACTACAGAAATACCTATCCTTCCGCGACGCTCGGCGCGAGCGGGCTTTCCGTGGGACTTCCCGACGGACAGATGGGAAACTCCGAGGTCGGGCATCTCAACATGGGTGCGGGACGGATCGTCTATCAGGACCTCACCAAGATCACAAAGTCCATTCAGGACGGCGATTTCTTTGAAAATCCCGCCCTCGTCAAGGCAATGGACAGCGCCCGCGACCACCGTAAAAAACTGCACCTTTGGGGACTGCTGTCCGACGGCGGCGTGCACAGTCACATCACCCACCTCTTTGCCCTTCTCGAAATGGCAAAAAAGCGCGGCGTGCCCGAGACATACGTGCATGCGTTTATGGACGGGAGAGACGTTTCCCCCACTTCGGGCGTGGAATATGTCAAAGAACTGCTCGCCGAGATGAAAAAACTCGGGTACGGAAAGCTTGCTTCCCTCTCGGGCAGATATTATTCGATGGACCGCGACAACAACTGGGACCGCGAGGAAAAGTCGTATGACATGCTCACGCTCGGCACGGGGATCCATGCAGACGATCCCGTCAAGGCGCTCGAGGAGAGCTATCAAAACGGCGTGACGGATGAGTTCGTCCTTCCCACCAACATCTGCGAGAACGGCAAGCCCGTGGCGCTCGTGGAAGAGGGCGACAGCATCATCTTCTTCAATTTCCGTCCCGACCGCGCCCGCGAGATCACCCGTGCCTTTTCGCAGGAGCAATTCGTCGTTCCCAAGGGGACGGCGTTCGAGCGGAAAACGGGATTTCTGCACCCCGTATATGTCTGTTTCACCGTCTACGATGCGGAATTCCGCGGCGTGGAGATCGCCTTCCCCAAACAGAAGCTGACGAACACTTTGGGGGAATACCTTGCAAAGATGGGCAAAAAACAGCTCCGCATCGCCGAGACGGAAAAGTACGCGCATGTGACGTTTTTCTTCAACGGCGGCGTCGAACAGCCCAACGAGAACGAGGTCCGCGTGCTCATCAATTCCCCGAAAGTCGCAACGTACGACCTTCAGCCCGAAATGTCGGCGCCCGAAGTCACCGAAAAGGTGCTTGAGCAGCTCTCCACGGGCGAATACGATGCGATGATCCTGAATTTTGCCAACTGCGACATGGTCGGGCACACGGGCGTCATTCCCGCGGCGGTCAAAGCCGTGCACACGGTGGACGAATGCGTGAAGAAGGTCGTCGACAAGATCCTGTCGATGGGCGGGGCGGCGCTTCTGACTGCCGACCACGGGAACGCCGACAAGATGCTTGACGCGGACGGTTCCCCCTTCACGGCACACACGACCAACCCCGTGCCCGTCGTGCTCATCTCCGAGAAATTCAAGGAAGTCACTCTCCGCAAGGACGGGATCCTCGCCGATCTCGCCCCCACCCTTCTCGAGGTGATGGGACTGCCCATTCCCCCCGAAATGACGGGAAAGAGCTTGATCGTGAAGTAAAGATCTTCATAGAAAAACCGCCGACCTCGGCGGTTTATTTTTTTGTGGGGAAGTCCGCTCAAATATGAAAAAAATCTTGCAAATCTGACGGCATTGTGATATACTGAAACTGCGTCGCAATTTCATAGAAAACAAGTTATACGATACAACGGCATCGGTGTATCCTTTTTTCCGTATAACTTGGGAAATTGTGACGCAGACAATTACGGGATACTCAATGCGGGCGCCCGTCATTGTCGGGCGTCCTTATTTTTTGCCCTTTCTACCCTCTCCATGGGAGGGTGGAGCGGCGCAATTCTGCTCAACAGCCCAGTGGGCTGTGAGCTGCGCCGCGACATGAGGCGTGGCATCGCCGAAGGGCTTTGCGGCGGTCCCTGCCGCCCAAAGACAGGGAGTGGGTCACCACAGTCGTTCTCCGTACGTCATTCAGAGCGCAGCGAAGAATCCCAGCAAACGAGCGGAGCGACATTGTGCCCCGTGGGTTTAATGGGATCCTTCGCCTACGGCTCAGGATGAACGGCTACGGTGACCCACCCCCCTACCCCCCACGGAGGGGGCAAGAAGGGGACCCTCTCCCATGGAGTGGGTATGCGCCGCATGAAAAACTTGACCTACATTTTGAGTAATCAGCGGATGTGAAAGCCACCCGCCCGCCGACGAATGTCGGCGGGCGGGTGGCTTCATTTCAGAATAAAAAACAGGAGAAGGTCACTTCTTTTTCTCCCGTTCGCGCATGGCGGTGAAGAAATTCGTCAGGATCGCGGAGCATTCCGCTTCCATGATCCCGCCCGTCACCTCGACGGTGTGGTTGAGAAGATTCGCTTCCGCAAGTTCCCGCGTCAGGCTTCTCCCCTTCTGTTCGTATGCGCCGAAGTACACCCTCTCGATCCTGCTGTTTAAGATCGCCCCCATGCACATGGGACAGGGTTCGAGCGTCACATAGATCTCCGCACCCTCGAGGCGCCATGACCCGAGCTTTTTGCATGCCCTGTCGATCGCACGCATCTCGGCGTGGGCGGTCGCCATCTGCAGTCTGGTGCGAAGGTTGTATCCCCGCCCGATGATCTTGCCGTCGAGCACGACGACGGCGCCGATGGGGACTTCCCCGCACGCGTTCGCTTTTTTGGCAAGGCGGAGCGCCTCACGCATGAATTTCTCTTCCACTAAAACACTTCCGTAAGACGCGAGACCGCGTCGATATTTTTTTGAAGAATGTCCTCGAGCGCCTCTCTTCCGAGCGGATGGGCGAGCGCGTCGCTCCCGACTTCCACGGTGAAGGCGGGGATCTTGCAGGTCTCGATGCACCAATCCTTGTAGCCGCCCGCCGACCCTTTTGCCTCTTTCAAGGGGTAGCCCGTCGCCTGCGAGAGGACCTTTGCGAACTTTTTGTCCCGTTTCAGACGGAGAGGCGGCTGGTGAAAGCGCCAATAGATCTCCTCTCCCTTCGTGTGCCATGAGAGAGTGAAGCGGGGCTTTGTTTTCAGGGTGAACTCGGCAAGCGCACGGCTCTCTTTTGCACACAGGGGTGCATTTCCGATAAAACTTTCCGAGGAAGGCTCCCTGCGATTTTGCACCCCATGTCCCCATTTTGCGGGGAAATTGACGTTGAGGTCCACGCCGTGCGCGTTCGCCTTCCAAAGGGGGAAATTCCCGATCTTGAGAAGAAAGTCCCGCATGTCAGCGGAGACACTTCCGATCCCTTCCGTCGCGAGCAGGACGCCGTCGGGGTTCGTCAGCGGCAAAAACCAAACGCTCCCCTTTCGCACGCCGCGGCGGATGTGCTCAAGTCCCAAGAGGGTCGTGATCCACTCCCGCGCGTGGATGGCGTACTGCGAAATGCCGAGCGTCTCTCCGTGTCCTGCGCGGAGCGCATAGAGCGGTCTCCCCTCTTCGCTGTAGCCGTAGACGAGTTTTTCGCCGCCGTAACTTTCGTAAAAATTCTCTACCTCTTCAAAAATCCCCACATCGCATTGTATGCTACTTATGGTATTCGGCGCCGCTGTTGATCATGAAGGCGCGGTAGAGCTGTTCGAGGAGCACGACGCGGAACATCTGGTGCGGAAAGGTCATCTTCGAGAAGGAGATCTTTTTGTCCGCCGCCCCCTTCACCTCGTCGCAAAGTCCGTGGGAAGAGCCGATGACAAAGGACAGCTCCTTCCCCTCATCCTGCAGATTTTTGATGAGGCGGGCGAATGCCTCGGAGCCGAGCGTCTCCCCTTCGACCGCGGAAACGAGCACATAACCGCGCAAATTTTTCAGAATGTCGCTGCCCTCTTCGTGCAGAGACGTGCGCTCGGGCAGTTCCTTGATCTCGAGTTTGCAGAAGCGGGAAAGACGTTTTTCGTACTCCGCGCAGGCGTCCCGCCAGTACTGCTCCTTGAGCTTCCCCACGCAGATGAGAGAGAGCTTCATCATAGCATGAACCCCTGAATGAGCGCGGCGATCCATTCGATGGCGCAGATGACGATCCCGACGGACGCCGCGAGGAAGAACTTGCTTCCGTCCCTGACGCCGCCCTTGACGTTCCTCTCTTTCATCAGAAGGAGAAGGGTCACGCTTGCGACGAGGCAGGCGCCCGAAACGGCATACAGGACGACCGATCCGACAAGGGAAAGAGCCGCGAGGTCCACTTTGCAAGATTCAAGGACCAAGATGACGGCGTTGTTGAGAAAATGGGCAAGCATGCCGGGAAGAAGGCTTCCCGCACGCTGTGCGAGCAAGGCAAAACTTACCCCGCAGAGGAATTGATAGACGGTCTGTTCTGGATTTCCGTGAAAGAGGGAAAAGAGAGCGCCCGAAAGGAGCACGGCGGGAACTGTTCCCCATCCGTTTTGCTCCATACTGCCGAAGATGGCGCCGCGAAAGACCGTCTCCTCGAAGAGCGCGGGAAGCAGAGCGATGATGAGGATCGCGGGGAGCAGATTCCAGCCCGTCAGCGTGGGAACGGAGTCCTGCATCGAGGACGTGTAGCCGAGATGTTCCAAAAAGCCGACAAAGTAGTCGTTGAGGAAGTTCAGGGAAAAGAGCAGACCGAACTGGAGCATCACCGCGATCGGGAAGAAATACCACTTTGCGGGACGGTAGATGCGGCGCACGGGCTGTTTTGTCCGTCTGAAATAGAACAAGGCTGTCGCGGCGAACGCAAGCTGTGGCAAGAGAAAGCCGATATATTTGACCCAGTCCGACCCCTGCAGCCCTTCGGTCGGGATCATGCCGATGATCAACGAGGCGATGAGCGAAAGGACGACCGAGAGGAGCGCCGCGAGGGAAAAGGCGATGCCGCCTTCTGTCACGGGCGGGCGCTGTAGAGTTTGTTCTTGCGCTTCCATGCCGTCATTATAGCAGGAAATCGCCGAAAAGTCCAAGGAATACCTTGCAATTTTGCAAAATTCTTTCTATAATAGTGGTATGAGAACGCTCGATACGAAGGAAATTTCAAATGCGGTCTATGCGCTTGCGCTCAAGGCGGGAAGGACGCTCACGGAGAGCTGCCGCCATGCGCTCGCCTGCGCCGCAGAAAAGGAGACGGGCGCCGCACGGTTCGCCCTCGACACGATCCTCGAAAACGGAGAAGTCGCAAGGGCGGAAGAGATGCCCGTCTGTCAGGATACGGGCATGGCGGTCGTGCTCCTCTCGATCGGACAAGAGGTCTTTTTGACGGGGGATCCCCTGCGGGAAGCGGTGGATGACGGCGTCCGCAGGGCATACGCGGACGGGTTTTTCCGCAAGAGCATCTGTGATCCTTTGACCCGCAAGAACACGCGAGACAACACCCCCGCCCATCTGCATGTGGAGATCGTCGGGGGAGACAGGGTAGAGATCGCTTTTCTCCCCAAGGGGTTCGGGAGCGAAAACATGAGCAGGCTCTTCATGCTCACCCCCGCCGAAGGGAAGGAAGGCATCCTCAAAGCCATTGTGGATACCGTCAGGGAAGCGGGGTCCCGCCCCTGCCCGCCCGTCTATGTGGGCGTCGGCATCGGCGGCTCCTTCGACGGCTGTGCGCTCCTTGCGAAGAAGGCGTTGACGCGCGAAGTCGGATCGGTCAACCCGCGGGAAGACGTTGCGGAGATCGAACGGGAAGCGCTTGCACGCATCAACGCGCTCGGGATCGGTCCGCAGGGCTTCCACGGAAACACGACGGCGCTCGGCGTCAGCTGCGAGGTCGCTCCGACGCACATTGCGGGACTTCCCGTCGCCGTCAACATCCAATGCCACTGCATCCGTTTTGAGAAGGTGACGCTATGAAAGAATTGACTCTTCCCCTCTCGAAGGAAGAAATTTTATCCCTCCGCGCGGGAGAATGCGTGGAGCTTTCGGGGACCGTCTACACCGCACGGGACTGCGCTCACAAGCGGTTCCTCGAACTCTTGGAGAAGGGAGAAAAACTTCCCTTTGATCCGAAAGGCGCCTTTCTCTACTATGCGGGACCTTGCCCCGCGCCTGCGGGAAAGGCTTGCGGTAGCTGCGGACCGACGACTTCGGCAAGAATGAACGCCTATGCGCCGCGGCTCCTGAAGGAAGGTCTCGGCGGCATGATCGGCAAGGGTGAAATGAGCGCGGAGACACGGAATGCCCTGCAAGAATGCGGAGCGGTGTACTTTGCCGCGATCGGCGGTGCGGGCGCCGTCTACGGGAATGCCATCCGAAGAGCGGAGCTTGTTGCTTTCCCCGATCTCTTGAGCGAAGGGGTGTATCGGCTCGAGGTCGAACGGTTTCCCCTCGTCGTCGCCTACGACGCCCACGGCGGGAATCTTTATTGAGGGGGGTGAAACCCCTTTGGCTCGGCTACGCCTCGACATCTCCCCTAAACCACCCCGCAAAAATACGTTGTCTTTTTGCGGGGACCCCGAGGGGCGACAAGTGAATGCGGTGTCGCAGAGTCCCCTTGGCGCCCCCTTGAGGGGGAGCTGCCGAGGCTGAGGGGGTGTTCCGATTCGGGATGACACCCCTTCCGCCCCTGCGGGGCACCCTCGCACGCGGGTAGAGCCCCGCGTTTGGTCGGCATTTGCCCACGCATATGGGCAACTGCTATAAGAATTTTGCGCCAAAGATTATCAATCTTTGGCAGAATGCAAAATTCTTCCCTCAAGGGGTGGGCAAGAGAGCTGCGGTGACCCACTCCCCTACCTTTGGGCGGCAGGGACCGCCGCAAAGCCCGTACTTCGCGGCTATGCCGCTCGTGCCGCCCTTCGACGACATAAAGAACGTGCGGGCGGTCTGCGCCCGCCAGCGCTCCTGTCGCGGCGCAGCTCACAGCCCACCGGGCTGTTGAGCAGAACTGCGCCGCTCCACCCTCCCATGGAGAGGGTTGGCGCCTACCCCTTCCAGAAATACAAATCATAAAAAAATATCCGCTTCGGGGAAGCGGATATTTTTTATTTCAGTCGACTTCTTCGGCTTGGTACCATTGGATGTCGGAGATCTCTATGCCGATCTCGGACGGCTGTACCCCCTCGAAGTTCGTCCCGGGGAGAATGATCTCGATGGCGTGGACGGTCCCGTTCGTGAAGAGGACTTCAACGTCGTTGACCTGCCCCGCCTTCAAGGTGACGTCCGTGCCGTTCACTTGAACGGTGAGGTCGGAAGATGCCGTCAACTTGACCTTGAGCGTCACATAGTACTGCTTCCCCGCGGTAAGGTTCGTGTTGTTGTAGAACAGCTGCACGCTGTAATTGACAGAGCCGCCCGAATAGGTGAAGGAGACCTTTCCGTCATGATATGCCTGTGCGGCGTCCGAAGGGGTCATCGTGACGACCTCGCCGCGACCCCACTCCGTATCTTGGACCCACCAGAGCTTGAAGGTGTTGCCTTGCGCCGTCGCGTCGTCCCTTCCGCCGAAGGCGATTCCCTCCGAGGGGGTCCCGCCGACAACTTCGCCCTTTTTCATGGTTCCGACTTCCTTCCATGCGATGTTCTTGAAGAGAAGGTCATAGCTCTCCCCCCCTTTTACGACGACCTGCACGTCGAGATAGGAGACTCCCTGATACTCTCCCGTGTAGGAGTAGGTGAACACGACGGAGATCGGATTGTCCCCCTCTTTGAGATCAAAGTTTTGGCTGTTGACCGTCACCGTGCATGCCGCTTTTGCGTTGATCGTCATGGAGAGCGTGTACTGTTTCCCGAGAAGGGGCGCATAGGTTTCGGGATTGTAGAAGAGCTGGAAGCCATAGCCGAGGTCGCCCGTTGCGCTGAAAACGGCGTGAATGTCGCGCTCCGTTCCGCTCCCCTCTGCGAACTTGACTTCGCCGATCGTGACGACTCCGTCATTCCAATATCTCCAGCTGCCGACGGAAGCGCCCTCTTCGCCGTAGGAGACTGCGTCGTTCTCCTTGAACGTGACGAGGACGACGATCTCCGCTTTCTGTCCCTCGATGGGGATGGGATAGTCGCCGCTGTCGTCCGCCTTCAGATAGACGTCTCCGATCTTGACGTTCTCGACCGTCCGGTTTCCGTTGCATGTGATCGTCAGTTTGACCTGTGCGCCCGCCTGATACTTTCCGCCCTCCGCTGCAGGTGTGAGCGTATAGCTTCCCTTTTCCGCATCGACGCCCGTCACCGTGACGGTGTATTCCGTCGGTGCGGGAGGTGCGACATAGGTGCGGGTCGCCGTCGTCATGGCAACGGCTTCGCCCGCCGCGTTGTACCAGACGATCTCAAAGGACTGCTTCCCGCTTCCCTTTGCGCCGATCTCCGCTTGGATCTGGATGACCGCCCCGTCGATGAGGTAGCCCTTGCCCGAATTGTGCGGGTACTGGATGCCGTCCGTCTTGACGGAATCGACGTTCTCCTTGATCCACGCGAGGTCGTCCTCGGAGACGGGAAGTTTGAAATAGTCATCCGCGTAGAAATCGAGGTCGCCTGTCTGCTTGATCTCCTTGAGCTGCGACGTCGCCTTGGTCAGTTCAAGGACGGAATGCGCAGACACGAGGAGCGCCGAGAGCTTGTTTGCGGAAGCGCCCGCAGAGAGGACGACGTTCGCCTCTATGATCCCCGCGGCTTGCCCGCCGACCTCATAGCAGACGGTGTATTCGCCGACTTCGTAAAGTTCTACGGAAATTTCGGGAGACTGTCCGCCGAGGTCCACCTTGGGCTGTGCGCCGAAGGTCACTGTGAGCCTGCCTTCGGCATCCGAATAGGCTCCGCTCGCGGGCACATGGAAGGAGCCGAGTTCGGCGGAATGCTCCGAGAGGGTGACCGTTCCGTCCGTGACGAGGGTCAGTTTTCCGTCCTCATAGGACAGGGAGCCTTTGTTCTCTCCCGTTTCTCCGTACGAGTTTTCACCCAGTTTCGGATAGTACCATGCCGAGATCGGAGCGAGCGTCCCTTCATCCGATCCGCGGAGCACGACAAGATCGACTCCGCCGCCGCGCTTCTTGACGAGAACTTTGTAGAAAAATTCGGGTCCGCTCTCGTCCGTCTTTGCCTTCCCCGTCCAGACGCCCTCGATGGGATCGGTCACGGCGGGGGTGCCGCCTGCGACGGTGAGGAGAAGTTTCTTCGCACCGCCCTGCTCTTCGACGGAGAGGCTGTAATCGACCTCTTCGAGCTGGATAGGATCCCAATGCTGTTCGCCGTTCACCGTCGGGAAGTCAAAGACTTCCTCGCCGACGACGAGAGAGATCGGATATTTGCCGTCCGAAAGGGACGTGACGGTGACGCTTTCCCCTGCGATGTAGAAGAACAGCGACTTCTCGTTGGATTTTCCGTCCGCTGCGGGGGAGAACTCGAGCGAGCCGATGCGGAGCTTCGCCGCAAGGATCTCGGAGCCGAGGTAGCCCTGCACGTTGTCTAAATTGATGACGAGGTAGATCTTCTGCCCTTCGGGCTGGAATGCGGTGCCCGCGAAGGAGAGCGCCTTTTGGATGTTCTCGTCGATCTCAAAGGCGAGGACGAGGGCGCTGTTTTCGAGCTTGAGGGTGTATTTCTCCTGCCCGAACGTCACGGTGTTGAGGGTCTCGTCCACCCTCGAGGCGGGAGCGGAATAGTCCCTGCCCGCGGCGGCGGAGCGGAGCTTGACTTCTGCGCTGCTTCCGTCCGCAATGCCGAGCGCGGAGACGTCGGTGCGGTAGAAGAGGTTGTAGATCAGCCCGTCATCCGCAAGATTTGCGTCAAAGGCGGCGATCTCCTTCGTGCCGATGAGGAGCTTGACGTCCCCCTTCATCTCCTCTGCGCTCGCATAGCCCGTCGCCCGCACGCGGATGACGATTTGGACGTTCTTGTCAGCTTCCTGTATCAATGAGGCGTTTTCAAAGGCGGTCAACGTCTTGTTGGAAGGGGTCGAGGTCGATCTCGTCTCAACGGTGATGACGATGTTGCTCGTCCCGACCGTGACGGAATACTTGTTGTCCGACCCAGCCTTCAAGGTCTCGCTTCCGTTCTTGACGGAGACGAGTTCGTACCCCTGTTTTGCCGTGACGGTGAATTTGACGACCGTTCCCGTCGTGTAGGGACCGTTTTGGTCGAAGGCGACGGTGACGTTGTTCGCATCTCCCCCGACCGTCACGCTGTACTGCGTTGCGGGCGGGACGGAAGTGCTCTTCGTCTCGACCGTGATGACGATGTTGCTGTTTCCGACCGTGACGGAATACTTGTTGTCCGACCCGAGCTTCAAGGTCTCGCTCCCGTTCTTGACGGAGACGACTTCATACCCCTTCTCCGCCGTGACGGTGAATGTGACGACCGTTCCCGTCGTGTAGGGACCGTTTTGGTCGAAGGTGACCGTGGCATGTTCGCCCGTCGCGGTGACGGTGTACTGCAGGTCATGCGAAGGGACCTTTTCCGTCTCGACCGTGACGACGATGTCGCTGTTTCCGACCGTGACAGTATACTTATGGTCGGAGCCTTCCGCAAGGTCAGTCCCGTCCGCCTTGACGGAGACGACCCGAAGGTTCGCCCCCGGGGCAATCAGAACGGCGAACTTCACGACGGTGCCGCTTTCATACGGTCCCTCTTCGTCAAATTCGACGTCGACCGTGGTGCTCTCGCCGACCACGATGATCTCGTATTTGTCGGGATCTTCATTCGGGTTCTCTGTGTTTTCCGTATCACCGCAGGCGACGAACAGACATGCGCCGAGGCAGACGGTGAAGAGAACGGCAAGAATGCGCAAAAGATGGTTTCTCATACTTTCCTCCCTACTGAATTTGCTTCTTTCTGTCACCTTTCATGCAAGAAACTCGCATAAAATATGGCAATTTCACAATTTATTATAGCATCTTTCGCAAAAGTGTCAAGAGGGAAATTCAAAATTCGAAGCCGAGGCGGAAAAGAAGGGACGGAAATCGACCCCCGTCCAACAAAAAAGACCCACATGGGGTCTGATTTTTTTGATTCGGACTGACGGCACGCTCAATCGTCGTCGTCATCGTCATCGTCGTCATGATCGTCACGGTCATCGTCGTCATCGTCATCATCATCGTCGTCCCGCTCGAATTTATCCTCATAGATGTCCTCGAGTTCGTCGATGAATTCCCGAAACAGCTCGTCGGTCATCGAGGCGGGGTCGCGCCCGAGCTTCTCTTTCAGCCGTCTGAACTCCGAAAGCAGTTCTTCCTTGCTCTCGTCGCCGTCCTCAAAGGTCACGTCCTCGCCGAGCTTGAGATATTTGAGGTTGAACGCCTCGACCGCCGCCCGATCTCTCGTGTCGACGGCTTCCAGCTCTTCCTCATAGCTCTTCAGAAGCGCGTCAATCTCCTCTTTGAACTGCGCCTGCTGTCCGTCGAACTCGCGGGTGAGCCAGTCCTCAAAGTCCCCCATTTCGCTCTCATTGTAGCCTGCGAGCAGCGCATGAAAGGACGCTTCGTCTAAATCCGTCACCGAATATTGCGCATATGTCCGCGAAAGGGACGCGTGAATGGCGCGGACGGCGCCGCCGTCCCTGCCCTCGGCGCGGATCCTGATGCCGTCCGCTCCGATGAGATGTTTGCTCTCGGCAAGCGCCGCAAAGCGGAGCACTGCCTCCTCGGCGGTTTCTCCCGTGAAGTCCTCATCCTTGATGAGCACGGCGGCGTCCTTGTTGAGGGAGCGGGTGCCGACGACTTTTCCGTCCTCCAAGGAAAATTCGACGCTCGGGTTGATGCTAACGACGATCTTGAAGGACGAACCGCCCCAGAGCGTCATGCCGAACACGGCGGCAAGAAGGAGCACGAGAAGGAGCGCCGAAGCCGCCCAGAGAAGCCAGCTCTTGCGCTGCCGCACGCGGACTTCCCCGCTCTCGAGCATGGCAGCCTCTGCCGCACGGACCCGTTCCCGCACGTCGGGGATATTCTGTTCCGCATCCTCGCGGAGCATTCTGATGATCTCTTCTTCTTTCAAGGGGACCTCACTCTTTTAAGGCGTTCTGGAGTTTTTTGACGGCGCAGTTGTACCGCCACGTGACGGTCGGAACGGGAAGGGAAAGCATCCGGGCGATCTCTCTCCTTTTATACCCTTCCGCGACGAGCATGATGACGGCAAATTCGCCGTCTTTCAGGACCTTGCGGGCAAGGTCGATGATGTGGAAGGTGTGGTCGACCCCGTAGCTCGGAAAGAGATATTCGCTCTCGCCCGCGTCGACGGAATGTTCCCTCGCCCGCTTGCGCCGCATGTCGAGCGCCTCGTTCTTTGCGATCTTTCCGACCCAAGCCGCCGCGTTCGTCCCCGCCCTGTACTTCCCCGCATGGCGGAGTACTTTATAGTACGCCGTTTGCATTGCGTCCTCGGCAAGGGAAGGGTCGCGGAGAACGGAGAGCGCGATATAGTAGACGGCGCCCTTGGGCTCCTCGTAGAGGGCGTCAAACGCCGACATATCCCCCGCCGCGATCTTTTGTAACTGTTCATCGAGCGACACGGTCTCGCCTCCGTTGCCGAAAGCCCTCTCCCGCGCGGGGCGGGAAAGGGTCTTTCTTCAACGAAAGATTGTATCACTTCGTTTGTCCGTTGTCAAGAATTAACCGTCATAGCGGTCGAAATATCTGTCGTCGGAGCTGTTTTTCGTGTACTTATAGTCGAAATTGCCGTTTTCGTCGCGGACGATGACGAAGCTTCCCCTCTCGCCGCCGATGTTGTAGGCGACTTCGAGCCAGACGCTGCCGCCCCGTTCCTTGCGCTCGATCTCATAAAAGCTCCTCACGCCGTCCTTGGTGTACTCGAGTTCATACTCGGCTTCCGCATTCTCCGTCTCGAAGTCGACGGAAGTCGATTCGACAAGCTTCCCGTCCCGATAGACGGAATAGACGTACTCCGTTTCCGCCTCGTTTTTGCTGCCTTCCGTCTCGGTCTCCGTCTCGTGCTTCATCATGACATAGTTGCGCTTGTCGTTCCTGTCCGCATAGGCGCGGATGAGAAGTTCGCTCTTTTCCTCGGACTCTCTGCCCTCAGTCTCCGTCTCCGTCTTGCGGGATCCCGTCATGAAATAGTACAATGGGGTGCCGTTTTCGTCCGTTCCCATCTCGAGGACGCCCTCGAGCGACCATGCTTCGACGGTCTTGACTTCGTCGTCATCGTCATCGTCGGGGTCGTTGAAAACATCGAGCTTGGTCTCGGTGTAGTACAGGGTGTGGACGTTCTCCTCGCCGCGCTCGTTCTTGCCCGTGACGATGAGTTTGGTCGTGTAGGCTGCAAGGGACGGGTCGGAAGCGTCGTTTTCGACTGCCCGCGAGGTCGTTGCGCCCTTTTCGAGGAAGCCCTCGAGCATGTTGAAGTACTTGTTGAAGGTCTCCGCTTCCCCCTGCGCCCTGTCCGTCGAGGCGTTGCCGCTCTCGGGAAGGTCATAGACGGGATCATTCTCCGCGGGTCCCGTCTCTGCGGCGAGGACGGCGGCGAGGGGCTTTGCCTCGATGTCCGATTCGCCGAGCAGTTTTGCCGTCGTGACGGCGCCGATGCCGTACAGCGACTCAACGGAAGCCGTTTCCTTCTCCTTTGTTCCGCCGAAGTCGCAGCCGCAAGAGATCGCGCCGACTGCGAGGATCATGGTGCCTGCAAGGAAGATCGTGGTCAATTTTTTCATAGTTTGTCCCTCCGTTTTGATGTTTTTCACTCATATAACGTGCGGGCTTTCCGTTTTGTTGGAAAAAAATCAAAAAATTTCAAAAAAAATCTCTTCCCCCGAAAAAAGGGAAGAGATCGCTGTCTGAAATGTTATGCCTCTTCGGCGGCGGGAGCGGGCGCTTCGTCCATGGAAGAGAGTTCACGGTAGCCGCCCGTCACGGAGACGGAGACATTCTTGTAGTCCTTGAGACCCGTACCTGCGGGAATGAGCTTGCCGATGATGACGTTCTCCTTGAGACCGATGAGCGGGTCGCGCCGCGTGCTGATGGCGGCTTCGGTAAGCACTCTCGACGTCTCCTGGAAGGAAGCGGCGGAGAGGAAGCTGTCTGTCGCGAGGGACGCGCGGGTGATGGAGAGAAGGACACGCTTTGCGGTCGCGGGGATCCCCCCTTCTGTGATCGTCTTTTCGTTCTGGTCCTCGAAGGTGAACATGTCGACGAGCTGCCCGGGCAGCATATCGGTGGAGCCTGCCTTCTCGATGCGGACCTTGCGGAGCATCTGGCGGACGATGATCTCGATGTGTTTGTCGTTGATCTCGACGCCCTGCGAACGGTAGACAGCTTGGACCTGTTCCAGAATATAGTCCTGAACGCCCTTGACGCCCTTGACCCTGATGATGTCCTGCGGGTTGATGGAGCCTGCGTTGAGCTGGGTGCCCGGTTCGACCTTGTCGCCCGTCTGGACTTTCAGCGCCGCGTTGAAGGGAAGTTCGTAATCCTTGAGCTTTTCGCCCGTCGTCTCGTCGTTGACGATGACGTGCTGGAGATTGTCGGTATTGTCGACGGTGACGACGCCCGAGAATTCGCAGATCGTCGCAACGCCCTTGGGCTTTCTCGCCTCGAAGAGTTCCTCGACACGGGGGAGACCTTGGGTGATGTCTTCGGTCGCCGCGATGCCGCCCGTGTGGAAGGTACGCATCGTAAGCTGGGTGCCGGGTTCGCCGATGGACTGCGCCGCGATGACGCCGACCGCCTCGCCGACCTGAACGGGAAGGGTCGTTGCCATGTTCTTGCCGTAGCACTTCGCGCAGACGCCGTAGCGGGTATTGCAGGTGAAGATGGAGCGGATGTACACCCCTCTCTCCGCATACTTGGGCATCGAGGCGATCTTCTTCGCCATGCTCTCGGAGACCATCTCGTTGATGGGAACAAGCACATTGCCGTCCTCATCGGTGACGTCCTCGGCGACGAATCTGCCCGTCAGGCGGTCCGCAAGTCCCTCGATGAGGTTGCCCTTGTCGCCGTAGATGGCGCGGAGCAGGGTGCCGCGGGGCTTCTTGCCCGCCGAGCAGTCCTCTTCGCGGACGATGACATCCTGCGAGACATCGACGAGACGTCTCGTGAGGTAGCCCGAGTCCGCCGTCTTGAGAGCCGTATCGGCGAGACCTTTTCTTCCGCCGTGCGAAGAAATGAAGTATTCGAGCACGGAAAGACCGTTTCTGAAGCAGGACTTGACGGGGACCTCGATCTTCTTGCCCTGCGGGTTGACCATGAGTCCGCGCATGCCCGAGAGCTGCTTGATCTGGTCGATGGAACCGCGGGCGCCCGAGTCCGCCATCATCCAGATGGGGTTGAACTTGTCGTTTTCGCCCTGCTTTTTGAGGATCTCCGCAACATCGTTCGTCGCGCTGTCCCAAACCTTGATGACCGCCTCGTATCTCTCATTTTCACGGAGAAGTCCGCGGTTGTATTTCTTTTCGATGAGGGCGACCTGCGACTCGGCGTCGGCGACGATCCCCTCTTTCTCCTCGGGGATCTTCATGTCAAAGACGGAAGTCGTCAGCGCCGCAAGCGTGGAATATTTATATCCCCTCTCCTTGATGGCGTCGAGGACCGCGGATGCCTTGGGCGCATAGCCCGTCTTGAAGCAAGCCTCGACGATGCGCGAAAGGTGCTTCTTGCCGATCGCCCTCGCGTTGCCGATGAATTCGGTGGAGAGTTCGAGCTTCAGGTAGTCCTCGGGCTTCTCTCTCTTGACAAACTCGAGGTCCTGAGGCATGCCGTCGTTGTAGATGATCCTGCCGACCGTCGTCTTGATGACGCCCGTCACGGTCATCTTGCCCGTCGCGGCGTCGCGGAGCACGGTGACTTTGCCGCGGATGCCGTTGTTGGGAACGATCTCGTCACGCGCGTATTCCTTCTCATAAGGAAGGGGCAGACTGTCGAATTTTCCCTCGGGGAGTTCGACCGTGCGGCGGACATAGATCTCGTCCTGACAGTGGATGTCCTTGAGCTGGTAGCTCATGAGCGCCTCGTCGAAGGAAGCGTAGATGGGAGGAACGTACGTCTCGCCGTTCTCGTCGGGACGGCAGAGTTCGTTGTACTTCTGCCCCTCTTCCCTTCTCAAGATCGTCAGATAGTAGGCGCCGATGATCATATCCTGCGTGGGACTCATGACCGACTTGCCGTCCGCAAGCTTTAAGATGTTGTTGGAAGAGAGCATCAAAAATCTTGCTTCCGCCTGTGCCTCGATGGAGAGCGGAAGGTGGACTGCCATCTGGTCGCCGTCGAAGTCGGCGTTGAAGGGTCCGCAGACGAGAGGAGAGATCTTGATGGCTCTGCCCTCGATGAGGACGGGTTCAAAGGCTTGGATGGAGAGTCGGTGCAGGGTGGGCGCACGGTTCAGAAGGACGGGATGCTCCTTGATGACTTCCTCGAGGACGTCCCAGACGAAGTCCTTGCCCTTTTCGACGGTGCGCTTGGCGCTCTTGATATTGTGGCACTTGTTGGTCTCGACGAGCCGCTTCATGACGAAGGGCTTGAAGAGTTCGATCGCCATCTCCTTGGGAAGCCCGCATTGATAGATCTTGAGTTCGGGCCCGACGACGATGACGGAACGTCCCGAATAGTCGACACGCTTGCCGAGAAGGTTCTGGCGGAACCGTCCCTGCTTGCCGCGAAGGAGTCCCGAGAGGGACTTCAGCTCTCTCGACGAGGGACCCGTCAGAGGCTTGCCCTTCTTGCCGTTGTCGATGAGAGCGTCCACGGCTTCCTGCAGCATGCGCTTTTCGTTGCGGATGATCATTTCGGGAGCGCCGATCTCGATCATCTTCTTTAAGCGGTTATTTCTGTTGATGACCCGTCTGTAGAGGTCATTGAGGTCGGAGGAGGCGAATCTGCCGCCGTCGAGCTGGACCATGGGACGGAGATCGGGAGGAATGACGGGGAGAACGGTCAGGACCATCCACTCGGGACGGTTGCCGCTCTTGCGGAAGGACTCGATGATCTCGATGCGCTTGATCGCCTTCACGCGCTTGGGACCCGACTCGTTCTTCTCGATGATGCGCTTGCACTCTTCGCTCTCCTTGTCGAGGTCGACCGCCATCAGAAGTTCGCGGATGGCTTCGGCGCCGATGCCGACTTTGAGTCCCGTCTTGGAGCTGTCGCCGAGGGTCTCCTCGATCTCGCGGAGCTGCTTTTCTGTGATGACCTGCTTATACTCGAGACCGGTGGTGCCGGGATCGAGCACGACGTACTCGGCAAAGTAGATGACGTGTTCGAGAGGCTTTGGTCCCATGTCGAGCAGCAGCCCGATCTTGGAAGGGATGCCTCTGAAATACCAGATGTGGGAGACGGGAGCGGCAAGTTCGATGTGCCCCATTCTCTCCCTTCTGACCTTGGCGCGGGTGACTTCCACGCCGCACTTTTCGCAGATGATGCCCTTGTAGCGGATGCGCTTGTACTTTCCGCAGTGGCACTCCCAGTCCTTCGTCGGTCCGAAGATCTTCTCGCAGAAGAGTCCGTCCCGCTCGGGTTTTTGGGTCCTGTAGTTGATGGTCTCGGGTTTTGTGACTTCGCCGTACGACCATTCCCTGATCTTTTCGGGGGATGCGATGCTGATCTGAATGCTGTTGAAATCGTTTAATTCGTACATGATATCACTTCCTCCCTCTTATTCCTCGTCGTCATCGTCGCCGAAGAGATCGCTGAAGCCCGATTCGTCGATATCTTCCATATCGTCGTCCTCCAGCTCCTCGTCGCCGAATACTTCCTTGGAGACGAAGTCCTCGTCCTCGCCCGGCTCGTCGAAGATGGATCCGATCGCGTCGTCCTCTTCGTCCTCGTCGGGAAGGCTGAAGTCGAGTTCCTGCTCGTCCTCGTCGCGGCTCGTCTTGCGCTGTTCCTCTCTGTCGTCGTCGTCAAACTCGCGGATGATGAGTTCTTCGCCCGTTTCGGTGAGCACCTTGACGTCGAGCGCCAGCGACTGCAATTCCTTGAGGAGCACCTTGAACGCCTCGGGAATGCCCGGTTCGGAGATGTTGTTGCCCTTGACGATGCTCTCGTACGTCTTGACACGTCCGACGATATCGTCCGACTTGACGGTGAGGATCTCCTGCAGAATGTGGGCGGCGCCGTATGCTTCGAGCGCCCAGACTTCCATTTCGCCGAAGCGCTGTCCGCCGAATTGCGCCTTGCCGCCGAGCGGCTGCTGCGTCACCATGCTGTACGGTCCGATGGAACGGGCATGGATCTTATCGTCGACGAGGTGGATGAGCTTGATCATGTACATAATGCCGATCGTGACCCTGTTTTCGAAGGGTTCGCCCGTCCTGCCGTCGAATACCTGAAATTTGCCGTCGACCTTTCCTTCGGGACCCAGAAGATTATTTTCCTTGAAGAGCTGTTCGATGTCCTTCTCGGTCGCGCCGTCAAAGACGGGCGTCGCGATCTTCCAGCCGAGCTGTCTGCACACATAGCCGAGGTGAACTTCGAGCACCTGCCCGATGTTCATACGGGAAGGGACGCCCAAGGGGTTGAGAAGGATCTGCAGCGGCGTACCGTCGGGCAGGAAAGGCATATCGCTCTGGGGGAGCACCCTCGAAATGACGCCCTTGTTGCCGTGGCGGCCCGCCATCTTGTCGCCGACCTGAATTTTTCTCTTCTGCGCGATATACACTCTGACGAGCTTGTTGACGCCGGGAGAAAGTTCATCCTTGTTCTCGCGGGTAAAGACCCTGACGTCCACGACGATGCCGCCTTCCCCGTGGGGAACGCGGAGGGACGTATCGCGCACCTCTCTCGACTTTTCGCCGAAGATGGCGCGGAGCAGTCTCTCCTCGGGCGTCAGTTCGGTCTCGCCCTTGGGGGTGACTTTGCCGACGAGGATGTCGCCGCTCTGCACTTCCGCACCGATGCGGACGATGCCGTCCTCGTCAAGGTCCTTCAAAGCGTCGTCGCCGACGTTGGGAATGTCTCTCGTGATCTCCTCTTCGCCGAGCTTGGTGTCGCGGGCTTCCGTCTCGTGTTCTTCGATGTGGATGGAAGTGAACACGTCGTCCTGCACGAGCTTCTCGGAGATGAGGATTGCGTCCTCGTAGTTGTAACCTTCCCACTCCATGAAGCCGACGAGGATGTTCTTGCCGAGGGCAAGTTCGCCGTTCTTGGTGGAAGGACCGTCTGCGATGATCTCGTCCTTTTCCACTCTGTCGCCCGTGGAGATGATGGGACGCTGGTTGAGACAGGTCCCTTGATTGGACCGCTCGAATTTCTTTAACTTATATTCTGTTTCGAACCCGCTGTCCTCGCGGATGACGATCCTGTCCGAGGCGACCGCGGTCGCAACGCCCGCTTCCTTCGCCCTGACGATGACGCCCGAGTCGCGCGCGATCGCGGCTTCGATGCCCGTCGCGACGATGGAGCTTTCCGTCGTGAGGAGCGGAACGGCTTGCCGCTGCATGTTCGATCCCATGAGGGCGCGGTTGGTATCGTCGTTTTCGAGGAAGGGAATGAGCGCCGTTGCGACGGAGACGAGCTGCTTGGGGCTGACGTCCATGTAGTCGATCGCCTCGCGCGGCATCTCCGTGATGAGTTCCCTGTGGCGGCAGCCGACACGGGCGTGCACGAAGCGCCCCTCTTCGTCGAGCGGCTCGTTTGCCTGCGCGACGACGTATCTGTCCTCTTCGTCCGCCGTCAGATAATCGACATGGTCGGTGACGATGCCCGTCTCCTTGTCCACCTTTCTGTACGGGGACATGATGAAGCCGAACTCGTTGACCTTACTGAACGTCGCAAGGGAAGAGATGAGACCGATGTTCTGACCTTCGGGGGTCTCGATCGGGCACATGCGCCCGTAGTGGGAGTGGTGAACGTCACGGACTTCGAAGGTCGCCCTGTCGCGGTTGAGTCCCCCGGGACCGAGCGCCGAGAGCTTCCGCTTGTGGGTAAGCTCGGCGATGGGGTTGGTCTGGTCCATGAACTGGGACAGCTGCGAGGAGCCGAAGAATTCGCGGATGACCGCGGAAATGGGTCTCACGTTGATGAGGGACGAGGGCGTGATCTCCTGCGGATCCGCCGTCGCCATGCGCTCTTTGATGAGACGTTCGAGACGGGACATGCCGATGCGGAGCTGGTTTTGGAGAAGTTCGCCGACCGAACGCACGCGGCGGTTGCCGAGGTGGTCGATCTCGTCGATGGAGCCGATGCCGTAGCAGAGGTCGAGGTTGGTCGAGACAGCGGCGACGACGTCGTCCACGGTGATGCACTTGTGGTTGAGTTTCTCGGCGAGAGGCTTGATGATCTTCCTCTCTTCGGGAGTCAGAAGCCCTGCGATGAGGGTCTGCCTGTCGAGGTCGACGGGAGCGCCTTCGGTCTCCTGATAGGGCGTCCTCGCGAGGATCTCATGGAAGAGCTTGCACGCCGTGACGAACTTGACGCGGTTGTCTCTCCTCTTCTCGCGGTTGCGCTTTTCTTCCTGCTTTTCGTCTGCCTCGGGATCGCTCTCGCGGGTGAAGTAAACGGCGTTGATCTCGTCCTTGTACTGCTCGGCGACTTCCTCAACGGAAGCGTCCGCGCATGCCTCGGCAAGTTTCTTCGAAAAGACGAAATTGGGATAATAGACGGTCTTTAAGATGCCGAGCGCCTTGGTGTCCTTGTCCGAGAGCGCGGAGAAGTCCACCGTGTTGTTCGCGATGATCTTGTGCCTGATCTCCCCGTCCTCGGGGTCGTTGACGAGCACATACACCTCGTTGATGCCCGCATTCTGGATCTCCCGCGCCTGTTCCTCGGAGATCGTCTGTCCCTTCGTGGCGAGCACCTCGCCCGTCTCGGGATGGATGATGTCGTCGGCGGAGCGGCAGCCCGGCAGACGGTACGCGAGATTGAGTTTTTTGTTGAACTTATACCGCCCCACCTTGACGACGTCGTATCTTCTCGGATCGAAGAAGAGCATGTTGAGGTGCTGGCGGACAGATTCCTCGGTGGGAACTTCGCCGGGACGGAGCCTTCTGTAGAGGGCGATGAGACCGTCCGACTCGGAGCGGATGGGCGGATTTTCCTTTTCGTCTCTCTCGATGGTGGCGGCGATCATCTTGTTCCCGCCGAACAACTCCTCGAGAGCGCGGTTGGAGCCGAAGCCGAGCGCACGCAAAAGCACGGTCGCCGTGAGCTTTCTGCGTCTGTCGACGCTCACCCAGAGAATGCCCGAGGGATCCTGTTTGAATTCCAGCCATGCGCCGCGGTTGGGGATCACGGTCGTCTCGTAGATCTGCTTGCCTGTCTTATCGGTCTCGGCGACGTTGTTCACGCCGGGAGAGCGGACGAGCTGGGAGACAATGACGCGTTCTGCGCCGTTGATGATGAAAGAGCCGTTCTCGGTCATGAGCGGGAAATCGCCCATAAAGACGTCCTGCTCGAGGATGTCCTGCTTGACCTTGTTGACGAGGCGGACCTTCACGCGGAGCGGAAGCGCATACGTTGCGTCACGGTTGCGGCATTCCTTCTCGTCGTACTTGGGCGCTTTGCCGAATTCGTGCGAGAGGAAATACAGCTCGAAGTGGTCGGAAAAGTCGGTGATGGGAGAGTAGTCCTCGAAGATCTCGGAGATGCCCTCGTTGACGAAGGTATCGTAGCTCTCCTTCTGGATGTCGACGAGATCGGGAATGTCGATGACCTCATTGATCTTGCCGAACTTTCTTCTGTCGACTTTGCCGTACCTGTAGATTGGTAAGTTCATCCGTCAAATAACTCCTTATAATGATGTTATCATTTGGCGATCTACCGAGTATATCTTTTCATCGATAAAAATCGAAATGTCCGAAATTTTTGCCGTTTCCCTTTACAATCGCCGTCGGTTGCGCTATAATATTTCAGGAGAACGGAACTGCCTTTCGGGAGCGAAAAATTCCCGAGAACGCAGAAAATCGCATTTTGAGCATAGTGATACAGTATGTTATTATAAGCTTTGAAGCGAAAGATGTCAAACGCTTTTGAGCGCCGAAAAAAAATTTTTCATAAAATCGACAAAAAAAGTATTTTTTTGCGGTCTTTCCGTCCCCTCTCTCTTGCAAAGGAGCCGTTATGCGCATCGATAAATTCTTGAAAGTCAGCCGTATCCTCAAGCGCCGCACGGTGGCGCAGGAAGCCGCGGCGGCGGGAAAGATCTCCGTCAACGGGAAGGAAGTGAAGCCCGCTTACCGCGTGAAGGTGGGAGACGTCGTCGAGCTTGCCTTCTCGACGGGCGTTCTCCGCTTCCGCGTGCTCGAACTCAAGGAGACCGTCAAAAAGGATGAGGCGGGCAGTCTGTACGAGATCCTCGCCTGAAACGGTCGGGATGGAATGAAAGCCTACCCCCAACGGGGGGGCAGGTCTCGCTGCCCCTTTTAGGGGAAGTCCCCGAGCTTGCGAGGGGGAAGGGGTTAAACCCCTCTGTCACTCGCTTTGCTCGTGACATCTCCCCTGTGAGGGGCGACAAGAGAAAGCGGTGACCCACTCCCTGTCGCGATGCGACATCCCTCTCCCATGGAGAGGGTATTCCTTGGCGCCTCCCTTAAGGGGGAGCTGCCGAGGCTGCCCTTGCCGAGGCTGAGGGGGGGGTCCCGATTCGGAATGACACCCCTTCCGTCCCTGCGGGGCACCCTCGCACGCGGGTAGAAACCCGCGTTTGGTCGGCATTTGCCCACGCATATGGGCAAATGCTATAAGAATTTTGCGCCAAAGATTATCAATCTTTGGCAGAATGCAAAATTCTTCCCTCAAGGGGTGGGCAAGAGAGCTGCGGTGACCCACACCCCTACCTTTGGGCGGCAGGGACCGCCGCAAAGCCCTTCGGCGATGCCACGCCTCATGTCG